>NZ_JAQUAL010000036.1:0-24099 GCF_028687295.1 Simplicispira sp. | reverse complement strand
GCGGCACGCTGATGCTCGACGAACTGGGCGAGCTGCCCCTGCCCGCGCAGGCCAAGCTGCTGCGCGTGCTGCAAACCGGCGAGATCGAGCGCCTGGGCGGCCACGAGGCCCGGCGCGTGGACGTGCGTGTGGTGGCCGCCACCAACGTCGATCTGGAGCAGGCCGTGCAGGAAGGGCGCTTTCGGCGCGACCTGCTCTACCGCCTGAACATCTACCCCATTCGCATCCCGCCCCTGCGCGAGCGCGCCAACGACATCGAGCTGCTGGCCATGCACCTGCTGCAAAAGTACGCCGTGCGCCACGGCAAGCGATTGGCCGGGTTTACCGACCGCGCCCTGCTGGCCATGCGTGCCCACGCCTGGCCGGGCAACGTGCGCGAGCTGGAGAACCTGATCGAGCGCGGTGTCATCCTCACGCCCTCGGACGAGAGCGTGGACGCCGACCTGCTGTTTCCGCACATCACCATGCAGGCGGGCGCCACCGTCAACGCGCGCGGCGCGCTCGAGCGCACCGTGGCCGCGCCCGCCCACCAGGCCGCCTCGCTGTACGACACGCTGCTGCACAGCGGCCTGTCGCTGGAGGCGCTGGAAGACACGCTGATCCGCGAGGCCGTGGCCCGCGCCGGAGGCAACCTCTCGGCAGCCGCGCGCGCCCTGGGCCTGACGCGGCCCCAACTGAGCTACCGGCTGTCGCGCCTGAACGAGCGCGCCCAGCCCTGACCCCACCCTGCACCACCATGGCCAAACGCACTTTTTTACCGGCCACCGCCAGCGCCGGGCTGCACGACGGCGCCGCCGCCCCCTCGCGCACCCTGATCGAGCAAACCTACGCGGCGCTGCGCAACGACATCATCGAAGGCCGGCTAGAGCCGGGCAGCAAGCTGCGCATCGAGCACCTGCGCGGCCAGTACAGCGTGGGCGCAGGCACGCTGCGCGAGGCCATCACCCGGCTGGCCAGCGATGCCCTGGTCACCAGCGAAGGGCAACGCGGCTTTCGGGTGGCGCCCATCGCCCTGGAAGAACTGGAAGACCTGACCCGGCTGCGCGTGCAGGTAGAAATCGAAGCCCTGCGCCAATCCATACGCCACGGCGGGGCCGCCTGGCGCGCGGCCGTGCGCAGCAGCTATGAGGCCATTTCTGCCCTGGAGCAGCCCATAGAGCCCGCACACCGGCGGCAGTGGGAAACCCTGAACGTGCGCTTTCACGAAACCCTGCTGGCGGGCCAGGCGTCGCCCTGGACGCAGAAAGTGCTGCGCCTGCTCTCGCGCCACGGCGAGCGCTACCGGCGCTACGCCATGGGCCTGCCCGGCTCGGTGCGCGACGTCCATGCCGAGCACACCGAAATCTGCGAGCTGGCCCTGGCAGGCCACGAAGCGCGCGCCGCCCTGGCGCTGGAGGCGCACATCCGCGCTACCCCCGACCTGCTGGCGCAGGCCCTGCGCAGTGGCCGGCTGGTGCTGCCCGGCGGCAGCGACGACGCGAGCGCTGGTGCCTGAGCCGATCAGGCGTTTGACGATGACAGGGTTTTGTTAGCCACTCTCAGTCCATCAGCCTGGATCTCATTCGCGATGCTGCGGCCGCTGATCCAACGACCGCAGCGATGCTGAAAGCAAGCCAGCGAGACTCGCCACCGTGCCTGCAACACCTGCAGCAATGAAGATCCCACGCACGCCGACCCATTCACCCAGAGATGCCGTGAGTGCGAGGCCCACTGGTGCAGCCAAAACCATGATGGTCGACATCAGCGACAGGACACGACCCTGCAAGTGGTTTGGAACGGTTGTCTGGAGCAAGGCAATCAGCGGCGCGTCCCCCAGTACGAAGGTGATGCCGCTGATTACCCACCAAACCACCGCGATGCCGAACAGGTTCTGGGGTACCAGGGCCGTCAGTGCCAGCGCCGTGCAAGATGCGGCAAAGCCCAGCAGAATCCAACGCACGGGTCTGCGTGGCGCCATCAATGCCACCAGCAGTCCACCCGTCAGCATCCCGGCACCCGCCAGACTTTCCATCAGTGCTACCTGCGAAGCGCCGCCTCCAAAGTGCTCCTTCACCAGAAGGGGCAGCAGCGTGAACGTCGGCATGACAGACAGCACCACCATGCCCAGCAATAGATAGAGCTGCCGCAAGCCTGGTGTGTGCCACACCACATCGAAGCCCTCCCGAAAATCCGACCACAGCCCTTTCTTCTCCCCCTTCACGTCAAACGCCTGCGGGATACGGAAGAACAGCAGCGGAACGATCCCCAGCAGCGCCGTGACTACGTCGATCGCCAGCGCCCAGCCCATCGGCATCACGCCGATTGCAAGCGCGCCGAGCGGCGCCGCAGCCACTACAGTCAGGCTCTGCAAGGATTGGTTCAGACCAGATGCGCGCACCAGAAAGCTGCCAGGCACCAGCATGACGACACTGGCAGCCGCAGCTGGCGACTGGAACGCCTGCATGGCGCTGCGCACCGCCATCATGGCGTAGGCGTGCCACAGCCCGACGCTGTCGGTCAGGAACAGTCCGATGAGCACCAGCATGCACATCGCGCTGACAGCATCGGCCGCGATCATCAGGAGCCGACGGCTGTAGCGATCAGCCAGGATGCCGCCAATAGGTGACAGCAATGCCTGCGGCAGCAAAGCTGCCGTCCCAGCCGTCGCCAGGGCCGAGAGGCTACCGGTGGTATCGGTGATCCACCAGAGCAGCACGAATTGGGTCAGCGCAGAGCCCACCAGCGAAAGTGCCTGCCCGCTGAAAACCGTCCAAAAGCGCAGCCGCCACCTCGATCCGACACCTGGGCCTGCCTCAGGGCGTGCGATCTGCACCGACATCTGTGTCCCTCAGGCCTCCGCCCAACGCCTTGTAAAGCGCCACCGCGCTACCAAACTCACTGCGCCGCAGATCCAGCTGAGTCTGTCGGGCCGCGTACAGCTGGCGCTGCGCATCGAGCAATTCCAGCCGACCCTCGGTTCCAGCGCGATAGCGCAGGCTGGACAGTTCGGCACGACGCTCAGCGCTCGCCACCGCACGGGTCTGCGCCTCGATCTGCCTGGCGTAGGTCTCACGTCCAGCCAGGCCATCAGCCACTTCCCGAAAGGCGGTCTGGATGGCCCGCTCATACTCGGCCACGGCGCTCAACTTGCGCACTTCGGCAAGCCGCAGCTCCGACCGCAGCCGACCACCCGAGAACAGCGGAACGGTGAGCTGCGGTGCGAAGCTCCACACACGCTGACCGCCATCGAACAGTCCGCTCATGGCAGGGCTGGCATAGCCGAGCGAGGCCGTCAAAGATAGCTGCGGAAAAAATGCCGCCCTCGCGGCACCGATATCCGCGTTCGCTGCCACCAGGGAATGCTCAGCCTGCTGGATATCGGGCCGCCGATACAGCAGGTCTGAAGGCAGCCCAGCAGGCAGTTGGGTTACTACAGACTGGGCTTGCAATGACAACGGTGGCGGCAGATCGCCCGGAATCTCCACGCCGATCAAAAGCCGCAGCGCGTTGCCTGCCTGTGCCAACGCGCGCCTGCGAGCCTCCGCATCGGCTTCAGCCATCGCCACTTGCCCTTCGGCATGCGCGACATCCAGTGCACTGCTCTGCCGGGCAGCCTTCAACCGCTGTGCCAAGTCCAGCGACTGGTTCCAGTCGGACAGCGTGTGCTCGGACAACTGCAACTGCTCCTGGGCCAGACGCTCGGCGAAGTAAGCATCGGCCACTGCGCCTACCAGCGCGATTTGCGCGGCACGCCGTCCCTGGTCGCTGGCCAGGTAGCGGGCAAAGGCAGCATCGGACAGCGACCGCACGCGGCCAAAGAGGTCGATCTCGAAAGCGCTCAAGCCCACGCTGGCGCCAAACTGGTTCTGCACGGCTACAGAAACTGCCGGATTCGACCCATTGTTGACGGCAGTCCACTGGCGCGTCGCACTGCCAGTCGCATCGATGCCAGGCAGCCGCGCCGCACGCTGGATGCCGTACTGGGCTTGCACGGCCTCAACGTTCAATGCGGCAATGTGCAGGTCACGGTTGTTCTCGACCGCCAGCGCGATCAGACGCTGCAGCCGCAGGTCGCCGAACATGCTTCGCCAACCAAGGTCGGCGCCGTGCTCTGCGGGGGCAGATGCGGTCTGCTGCGGATACGCCGTCGGGATCGGTGCCGCAGGTTTGGCCAGCTCCGGTGTCAGCGAGCAGGCGGACAGTGCCAGAGCAAAAAAAGCAGGAAGAGGAAAAACGAGAAATCGCATGGTCGTCAACCCTCCTGCCCCTGTGCATCCAGGGCCTGCGGTCGGTAGAACGCCCGCCAGCGGTCAATCCGCTCCTGCAGGCCCATCACGAACACGAAGAACACGGGAACGAAGAAAATGGCCAGCACGGTGGCGGCGACCATTCCGCCGAACACGCCGGTGCCAATCGCGTGCTGGGTCTCGGCACTCGCACCGGAAGCAACCATCAACGGCACCACGCCGAGCCCGAAGGCAAGCGACGTCATCAGGATCGGACGTAGCCGAAGACGTGCGGCTTCCACTGCCGACTCGACCAGTCCCTTACCCTGCTCGCGCAGCTGCTTGGCGAATTCCACGATAAGGATGGCATTCTTGGCCGACAGGCCGATCACGGTGATCATCCCGACCTTGAAGAACACGTCGTTGGGCAAGCCGCGCAACATGACGGCACCCACGGCGCCGAGCAGGCCGAGCGGCACCACCAGCATCACCGACAGCGGGATGGCCCAGCTCTCGTAGAGTGCAGCAAGCACCAGAAACACCACCAGCATGGACAGTGCCATCAGCATCGGGGCCTGGGCGGCAGACTGCCGCTCCTGTAGCGACTGACCGGTCCATTCGAGGGCGAAGCCGGGCGGCAGCTGGCGGGCCAGCCGCTCCATCTCCGCCATGGCCGCTCCGCTGGAGGTGCCTGGTGCAGCACTGCCCGAGATGCGCGTGGCAGGGAAACCCAAGTAACGCACCAGTTGCAGCGGTGTGTCGGTCCACACCGGGGTAACGACCTCTTTCAGCGCCACCATGCCACCGCTGCTGTTGCGCACGTAAAGCCGCAGCACGTCGTCGATCTGCATACGGGCGGGTGCATCGGCCTGGATGATGACCTGCTGCATGCGCCCGGCGTTGGGGAAGTCGTTCACGTAGGCTGAGCCCATCGCGGCGGACAGGGTTTCGCTGATGTTGGAGAAGGAGACCCCCAGCGACTCGGCCCTCTGACGGTCAATGTCCAGACGGATGCTGGTCCCCGCAGGTAAGCCGTCGGGATAGACGCCGGTAACGACTTTGCTCTGGGCGGCCAGCTCCAGCAGCTTTGCTTCTGCTGCCTTCAGCGCCGCATAGCCTTGGTTAGCCCGATCCTGTAGCCGCAGCGCGAAGCCGGAGCTGTTGCCCAGTTCGTCGATCGCTGGCGGCATGAGGCTCATGAACGTGCCCTCGGTGGTGCCAGCCATCGCCTGTTGGGCCAGCGCCACCTCGCCTTTGGCCGTCGCCCCGTCACGCTTGTCCCAGTCGTTGAGCATGGTAAATGCCATGGCCGCGTTGGCTCCCGAGCCGGAGAAGCCAAACCCGACAACGGACATGTTGGACTGGATGGAAGGGCGGCTCGCAGTGTGTTCCTCGAACTTCTTGACCACGTCCAGCGTACGCTCCATGGTGGCATCGGCCGGCAGTTGGACCACCGACATGAAGTATCCCTGGTCTTCTTCGGGCAGGAAGGCCGATGGCAGTTGCCGGAAGGCGAGCACCAGGACCGCAGTCAACGCAGCGAACACCAGCATGACGCGACCGGAGCGTGCTACCAACTGCCCGATACGCGACTCGTAGCGCATGTTCATGGCGTCAAACCGGCGGTTGAACCAGCCGAAAAATCCTCGTTTCTCGTGGTGGCCAGAGTCCACCGGCTTGAGCAGCGTCGCGCACAGCGCTGGCGTGAGCGTCAATGCCAAAAAGGCGGAGAACAGGATCGCCACTGCCATCGATAGCGTGAACTGCTTGTAGATCACGCCCACCGAGCCACTGGCAAAAGCCATGGGGATGAACACCGCAGTCAGCACCAGAGTGATACCGATCACTGCGCTCGTGATCTCCTTCATGGCCTTCATGGCGGCCTCACGCGGCCCGAGCCCTTCCCTGGCCATGATCCGCTCGACGTTCTCCACCACCACGATAGCATCGTCAACGATGATGCCGATAGCCAGCACCATGCCGAACATAGTGAGCACGTTGATGGAAAAGCCGAATACCAGCATCACGGCGAAGGTGCCTAGCAAGGCGATCGGCGCCACGATGGCCGGTATCAGCGTGTACCGGATGTTCTGTAGGAACAGGAACATCACCAGGAACACCAGCACCATGGCTTCGATCAAGGTGTGGATCACCTTCTCGATGGAAATCTTCACGAAGGGCGCTGTGTCGAACGGCACCGAGTAGTTCATGCCCGCAGGCATGGCGCGGCTCAACTCTTTCAGCCTGTCCCGCACGCCCTGCGAAGTGCGCACGGCGTTAGCACCCGGGGAAAGCTGCACAGCCGCCGCAGTGGCGACCTTCCCGTTCTCACGGTTGATGAAGCCATAGGACTGCGCACCCAGCTCGACCTTGGCCACGTCACCCATCGTCACCTTGGAGCCATTGGCATTGGCGCGCAGCACGATGGCTGCGAACTGTTCGGGCGTGCTCAGTTGGCCCTGCACCGTCAGCGGAACGGTGACACGCTGCCCGGGCAGCGATGGCGAAGCACCGATAGCACCCGGCGCGATTTGCGCGTTCTGCTGGCTGACCGCAGCTGACAGGTCGTTCATAGACAGGCCGTATGAGATCAGCTTGGCGGGGTCCACCCAGATGCGCATGGCCTGCTCGGCACCGAACAGCTGTACCTTGCCCACGCCCTCGATGCGACGGAGCTCTTCGACCATGTTGCGCACGAGATAGTCGCTGAGCTCGGTCTCATCGAAGCGACCGTCGTCCGAGGTCAGGCCGATGATCATCAGGAAGCCTGATGCAGCTGACTCGACTGTCAATCCGTTCTGGCGCACCGTCTGCGGAAGTCGTGGTTCGATCGCCTTGAGCTTGTTCTGAACGTCGACCTGCGCCATGGCAGGGTCGGTGCCCGGCTTGAAGGTGGCAACAATCGAAGCATAGCCCGAGTTGTCAGCTGACGACTCGAAGTACAGCAGGCTCTTGACGCTGGACAGCTCGCGCTCGATAAGGCTGATCACCCCATCGTTCATGGTCTGCGGTGACGCGCCGGGATATGCAGCCGTGATGCTGACCATGGGCGGAGCGACCGAGGGATAGCGCGCGATTGGCAACATCGGAATGGCGATCGCACCAAAAAGGATGATGAAAAGAGCAATCACCCAGGCAAAGACCGGGCGCTTGATGAAGAACTGAGGCATGACCAATCCTTCAGCGCGCGGAAGCAGCAGCGGCTTGCGTCCCATGCAGGACAGCAGTCACTTCTGCCTGCTTCCAGTCCTGGGCTGTTACGGCTGCACCATCAGCCAAGCGCTCCATGCCTTCGACAACGACCTTCTGGCCAACACTGAGACCAGATCGCACGTGATAGCTACGGTCGGCCAGTTCACCCAGCTCGACTGGTTTGCGATGCACCTTCCCCAGGGCATCAAGGGTCCACACCTGCGGCTTTCCCGCGACGCGCACCACAGCCTGCTGCGGAACCATAAGCGCTTCGGCGTAGGCGGCGTGCGGCACCCGTGCCCGCACGAACATACCCGGCAGCAGCTGGCGCTGGGGGTTGTCCACCAGCACGCGCAGCAGCACGTCGCCGGTTCCGGCATCGACATTGACGCCAGAGAACAAGATGTGCCCCTTTACCGGATAGGGTTCACCGTTGCTGCGCAATACCGTCACTGGTAGCCCGTTGCCAGAGTTGCCCCTGGTTCCCGCAAGTGCCTGCTGCAGGGCTTCCAGCGAGGCCGCTGGACGGCGCACGTCCACGTACACTTGGTCGATCTGCTGGATGCGTGCCATCGGATTGGTGTCGCTACTGCTGACCAAGGCCCCCTCGGTGACCAGTGTCTGGTCGATGCGGCCGGAGATCGGTGCTTCCACCAGCGCGAACTTCAAGTCGAGCTGCTTGCGCGCCAGGGCCGCGCGCGCCTGGGCCACATCTGCCACGGCCTGCTCGCGCTGGGACACGGCATCGTCATAAACCTGTCCGCTTACAGCGTCAGCCGCGACCAGGGGCTGGAGCCGCGCTGCCTGGGTCCGCGCTCGGGCCAGCGCGGCTTCGGCACGCTGCAAGCTCGCCGCAGCGGTGTCCATCTCGGCCTTGAAAGGGGCGGGGTTGATCTGAAACAGGCCCTGTCCAGCACGGACTTCGGTGCCCTGCTCAAACAGGCGGCGTTGCACGATGCCACCGGCCTGAGGCCGGATCTCGGCCACACGCACAGCCGCCACACGCCCCGGCAGCTCCTCCATGAGCTCAAGCCTGGTCGCGCTCACCGTCATAACGGAAACCACGGGCGGTGGTTGAGCCGTATCTGGCTCTGCGGCGCCGCAGCCAGCGAGCAGAAGGAATACCAGGGGGGAAAAGCTACTCAGGCGGAGCAGGAAATCAATCTTCATATGGGTATCTCCGGGAAGCCGACGGACCTCCGCCAGCGGCAATTCAGGCGATTGTTCGAAGACCGTGTCGCGACTCGGACAAGCCTGTGTGGAGATTCGATGGAGACGCCGCTGGCGTACCATTCCCGCATGCCGACCACGCCCGTTGCGGCCGGGGACAACCCCGGTATCCAAGCCCTTGTTCTCATCGCTGAAGACGAGCCGGAGATCGCGGCCATCCTGGAGGCCTATCTGCGCCGCAGCGGCCTTCGCACCGTACATATCGCAGATGGACGCCGGGCGCTGGAACTCCATCTACAGTTAAAACCCGACCTGGTGCTGCTGGACGTACAGATGCCGCAGGCCGACGGCTGGCAGGTGCTGGCAGAGATCCGGCACCGAGGTGACACGCCAGTCATCATGCTGACAGCGATGGACCAGGATATCGACAAGCTCACCGGCCTGCGCATCGGCGCGGACGACTATGTGGTTAAACCCTTTAACGCCGCAGAGGTGGTGGCACGCGTGCAGGCGGTGCTGCGCCGGTCCCGCTCCCGCAGCAGTGCAGAACCACGCGTGCTTCGAGCCGAGCCGCTGGAGATCGACCTGGAGCACCATGAGGTCTTCGTGAAGGTCGCCGGCCAGCGCCATCGGTTGGTTCTGACGCTCACGGAATTCAAGCTGCTGGCCCAGCTGGCGAAAGCCCCCCGGCGCGTTTTCAGCAGAGCTGAACTGCTGGTCAACTGCCTGCCGGAAGGCGATGCCTTGGAGCGGACAGTGGACAGCCACATCAGCAAGCTGCGCAGGAAGCTCGAAGAGCTGGGCGTCGAAGGCATCCCAACGGGCATCCGCGGCGTGGGCTACAAACTGGGAAGCGCCGAATGAAGCTAGAGGGACTAAGTAGGGAGATCGCTCGGTCGATGATGGCGATCGCGTTCAGCGTGAGCCTGTTCATGCTGCTGACTTCCTACGCCTTCTTCTTCCTCTGGAAGACTTACTGGCCTGAAAACTTCGATGCGGAAAACATGGTTCCGACGGCTCCCGAGTGGCTATGGATGATTGGCACCACCTTGGCCGGTTTGGCGCTGGCGGTCGTGGTCGGCATCAATCTCTCCAAGCGCATCCTGGTGCCACTGAACTCCGTGGCCGACAGCATTCGCCGGGTCGCGCAGGGGGATCTCGCGGCGCGGGCGGACGCGGGTGATCCGTCCCTGGGTGAAGCGGCCTCTCTGGCCGATGACTTCAACCTGCTCGCGGAAAAACTGCAACGTATGACGCAGGAGCAGACGCTCTGGAATGCGGCGATAGCCCACGAGCTGCGGACACCCGTCACCATCCTGCGTGGGCGTCTTCAGGGATTGGCCGAGGGTGTATTCGAACCGAAGGAAGCGCTGTTCCAGACGCTGTTGACACAGGTGGACGGGCTGGCTCGCCTGATTGAAGACCTGCGCGTCGTGGGCTTGGCCGAAAGTGGTCACCTCGATCTGCACGTGCGCAAAGCCAACCTGGACGAAGAAATCCAGGACGTGGTCGCATTCTGCGATGCGGCGCTCCGCTCGGCAAGGCAGCGGGTCGTGCTGGACCTCCAGGCGGGCGTGGTGCCTTGCGACCCCATGCGCATCCGCCAGGCCCTACTCGCGCTGATCGAAAACGTCCGCAGACATGCCGTGGCTGGCACCGTGCTCATCCAGAGCCGACTGGATGGCGCCAATGTCTGCTTCAGCATGGAAGATGAAGGCCCCGGCATTGCGCCTGAGTTCGCGTCCCAGGTCTTTACCGCCTTTCGGCGCAATCCCGCCGCACATACGCAGGACGATCACAAGGGAAGCGGACTTGGACTCGCCGTGGTGGCTGCGATTGCGCAGGCGCACGGCGGACAGGCAAACTGCCGGTCCACGAACCGCGGAGGCTCTCGATTCGAGATCAGCTGGCCAAGGGTATGACACTGAAAATACGGAAGCTGCTTCGAGATATTTCCCGCCAAAGGCAACCGAGGCTTGATACAGCCGTCCTTCATGCATGCAGTCCGTGAGCTGGCCGCTGTCGTGGTCCAGTTTTTCGGACACGCTCCATCAGGGGCTTCGAAGACTTTTCCGCTCATAGCCGCGTCGTTGTTTTCACTCGAAGAGGAAATCAAGTTCAGCATTCACAGATAACCACTCTCTATTAGCAACAACCACCCCCATGCTCCACTACCACACCGTCCCCGTCACGCCCTTCCAGCAAAACTGCTCCATCGTCTGGTGCGACGCCACGCACCAGGCCGCCGTCATTGACCCCGGTGGCGACCTCGACCTGCTGCTGGCCGAAGTCCAGCGCCTGGGCTTGACGCTGACACAAATCTGGCTCACCCACGGCCACATCGACCACGCGGGCGGCACCGGTGAGCTGGCCCAGCGCCTCTCCCTGCCCATCATCGGCCCGCACCCGGGCGACCAGTTCTGGATCGACGGCCTGCCCCAGCAAAGCGTGCAATTTGGCTTTGCGCCCGCGCAGCCCTTTGCCCCCACGCGCTGGCTGCACGACGGTGACACCGTGCAGATTGGCCACGAGACTTTGAACGTGCGCCACTGCCCCGGCCACACGCCGGGCCATGTGGTGTTCCACGCCCCACAAATCGACCGTGCCTTTGTCGGCGACGTGCTGTTTGCCGGCAGCATTGGGCGCACCGATTTCCCCCAGGGCAACCACCAGCAGCTCATCGACAGCATCACCCAGCGCCTGTGGCCCATGGGCGACCAGACCGTGTTCATCCCCGGCCACGGCCCCGAGAGCACCTTTGGCCGCGAGCGCCAGAGCAACCCCTACGTGGGCGGCACCTGACTCGGGGCAGCGGGAAGCACGCGCCCACAAATAATGGTCAAATCGGCGTCCAAGGCGCTCCCACGGTGCGCCATCAGCTACTGATTTAAGAGCGCCCTGCGGGCGTGCGGCCCCTGCGGCGTAGCGTGCGCCCGCCCCTCCCCCCTTTGTGCGATGTCTGACCTCTCCCTCATTGCCCGCCACGCGGGCACCGTGCTGACCGGCCAACTGGCCGTGATGGCTTTTGGTATCACCGACACCATCGTGGCCGGGCGCCATGCCGAGGCGTCGCTGGCGGCGCTGTCGGTGGCGTCGGCAATTTTTGTCAGCGTGTACGTGGCCCTGACCGGCGTGCTGCAAGCGCTGCTGCCGGTGTGGTCAGAGCAGCGCGGCGCCCACCGGCCCGAGGCCATCGGCCAGTCGCTGCGCCAGGGGCTGTACCTGTGCGCGCTGGCCTCGGTGGCCGGGGCGGCGGTATTGCTGTCGCCGGGGCCGCTGCTGGGCGCCGCCGGTGTGCCGCCCGCGCTGCACGCGCCCGTGGAGCGCTACCTGGCCGTGCTGGCCACGGCGCTGCCGCTGGCGCTGCTGTTTCGGCTGTTCAGCACGCTCAACCAGGCGCTGGGCCAGCCCCGGCTGGTCACGCACATCCAGGTGCTGGGCCTGGTGCTGAAGGTGCCTTTGTCGATCTGGCTGACCTTTGGCGGCGCAGGTCTGCCCGCACTGGGCGTGGAGGGCTGCGCCTGGGCCACGCTGCTGGTGCAGGCGGCCATGCTGGCCACGGCGCTGTGGCTGGCGCGCACCCAGGCGCTGTACCGGCCACTGCGCCTGTGGCAGCGGCTGGAGCGCCCCGATGGCCGCCAGCTGCGCCACTTTGCCCGCCTGGGCGTACCCGCCGGGCTGGCGATTCTGGTGGAAGTGACCTCGTTCACGCTGATGGCGCTGTTCATTGCCCGCCAGGGCACCACGGCAGCAGGCGCGCACCAGATCGCCGCCAACCTGGCCGCCGTGCTCTACATGGTGCCGCTGTCGCTGGCCATTGCCACCAGCGCACGCGTGAGCTTCTGGCGCGGCGCCGGTGACGAGGCCCGCGCCCGCCTGGCCGCTTTGACAGGTTTCAAGGCGGTAGGGCTGATGGCGATTGCGCTGGCAGCTCTTTTATTCATAGCAAAAGACGCGGTGGTCACGCTCTACTCCGGCCATGCGGCGGTGGTGGCGGTGGGCGCGCCGCTGGTGGCGTGGGTGGCGCTGTACCACGTGGTGGATGCAGTGCAGTGCTTTTGCATTTTTGTGCTGCGCTGCTACCGCATCACGATCGCGCCGCTGGTGGTGTACAGCCTGCTGCTGTGGGGCGCGGGCCTGGGCGGCGGCTATGTGCTGGCCTACCACGGCTGGGGCCCCTGGCCCGCCCAGCCCACGCCCGCCGTGTTCTGGATCACCAGCGCAGCGGCGCTGGCCGTCACAGCGCTGGCCTTTGTCGCCATGCTGCGGCGCTGCCTGGCACGGGCGGATGGCGTGGCTGAAAATTTGAACCAAAACAGGCTTTAACGAGCGCCCAGCAAGCGCGAGCAGCTCTACTTTTAGGAGCATCTCAGATGCGTGCTGGCAGCGCTTTAGCCCCTGCGCTGCGCCGCGTCATACAAGCCCTGCACCTTGGGCACGTTCTGCTCCAGCTCGCGGATGCGCTGGGGGCCGCTGGGGTGGGTCGATAAAAACGCCAGCCCGCTTTTGCCGCCGCTGGCCTCGCCCATCTTGCGCCACAGGCTCACGGCGGCGGCGGGGTGGTACCCGGCGCGCGCGGCCAGCTCCAGGCCCACCAGATCGGCATCGCTCTCGTCGCTGCGGCTGAATTGCAGCGTCAAAAGTTGTCCGCCCAGGTTGGCCGCCAGGTGGCCCAGGTCGCCCAGCCCCAGCAGCTGTGCGCCCAGGCGCAGGCCCAGGTTGGTGGCCTGGGTTTTGGCGATGCGCTCGCGGGCGTGCTCGCGCAGGGCGTGGGCCATTTCGTGGCCCATGACCATGGCGGCTTCGTCATCGGTCAGGCGCAGTTTGTCGAGGATGCCGGTGTAGAACACGATCTTGCCGCCGGGCATGCAAAAGGCGTTGATCTGCGGGCTGCCAATCAGGTTGACCTCCCAGCGCCAGTCGCGCACGCGGGGGTTCCAGGGCGCAGCAAACGGCACCAGGCGCTGGGCGATGGCGCGCAGGCGCTGCAACTGCGGGTGGCTGGCAGGGGCCAGGGCCTTTTGTGCGCGGGCCTGCTCCAGCATCTGGCTGTATTGCTGGGTGGCGGCGCCCTCCAGCGTCTCGGCAGGCACCAGACGGCGCATGGCCGAGGCCGCGCCCACATCCACCTGCGCCAGCGCGGGCGCAGCGGCCAGCGCACCGGCACTGAGCACAAAAGCGCGGCGCGCCGACCAGGGGCCGTGCGCGGCCACATCGGCGGCCACGGCAGAGGCGCCAGCGCCGCGCACCAGGCCGGTGGTGGCGTCGGCGGCAGCGGCAGCGGCTGCACCAGTGGCGATCAAGGGGCGGGGGCAAAACAGGCACATGGGCCAATAATAGGCAAAAAGGATGCCTTCCATGCCAGACCATTCCGCCAGCGCAGCCTCTGCCGCCGCTGCCACGGCCACCAGCCCCCTGCCGACCTCCACCACATCCACCGCCGCCCCCCGCCCACGCCCGCCCTGGCGCCAGACGCTGCGCGTGTACCTGGAGCCCGCCAGCCTGCGCATGCTGACGCTGGGCTTTGCCGCCGGGTTGCCGCTGCTGCTGGTGCTGGGCACGCTGTCGTTCTGGCTGCGCGAGGCGGGCATTGACCGCACCACTATCGGCTACCTGAGCTGGGTGGGGCTGGCCTACGCCTTCAAGTGGGTCTGGTCGCCGCTGGTCGATCGCATGCCGCTGCCCCTGCTCACGCGCTGGCTGGGGCGGCGGCGCAGCTGGCTGCTGCTGTCGCAGCTGGCCATCATGGCGGGGCTGGCGGGCATGGCTTTCAACGACCCCCGGGTGGCGCTGGCGCCGGTGGTGTGGTGTGCGCTGGCCGTGGCGTTTGGCTCGGCCACGCAAGACATCGCGCTGGATGCGTTTCGCATCGAATCGGCCGACACCGACCACCAGGCCGCCCTGGCCGCCACCTACCAGACGGGCTACCGCCTGGCCATGATCTGGGCCGGTGCGGGCGTGCTGTGGGTGGCGGCGCGGGCCGAAGTGAGCGGCGCCAGCGGCTACCAGCACGGCGCCTGGCAAACGGCCTACCTGATCATGGCCGCCTCCATGCTGGTGGGCACGCTCACCGTGCTGCTGTCCAAAGAGCCCGTGCAGCGCCCGCTGGCGCCGTCGCGCAACCTGATGGAGTGGCTGCGCGGCGCGCTGATTGATCCGTTTGCCGACTTTTTGACGCGCTACCGCTGGCAGGCCGTGCTCATCCTGGCGCTGATTGCGGTGTACCGCATCAGCGATGTGGTGATGGGCATCATGGCCAACCCGTTTTATGTGGACATGGGCTACACCAAGGACGAAGTGGCCGCCGTCACCAAGGTGTATGGCGTGGTCATGACGCTGGTGGGCGCCTTTGTGGGCGGGGCGCTGGCCATGCGCCTGGGCGTGATGCGCGTGCTGATGCTGGGCGCCGTGCTCAGCGCGGCCAGCAACCTGCTGTTTGCCTGGCTGGGCACGCGCGGCCACGATGTGACGGGGCTGATCTTTGTCATCTCTGCCGACAACCTGGCCGGGGGCATCGCCTCAGCGGCGTTCATCGCCTATCTGTCGGGGCTGACCAATGTGCAGTACTCGGCCACGCAGTACGCGCTGTTCAGCTCCATGATGCTGCTGCTGCCCAAATGGCTGGCGGGTTTCTCCGGGCGCTTTGTCGATGCCTACGGCTACCCCGAGTTTTTTATCAGCACCGCCTTGCTGGGCCTGCCAGTGCTGGTGCTGGTGGCGCTGGTTTCCAGAATGAAATCAGCCCCTAAGCCTTGATGGGTGTGCGCTAACAGCTATGATTTTTGGAGTAAACCAGCGGCACAGTCACTGTGCCAGCGCCGCTGATTTACCCCAGCTTTACGGCCACTTCAACGCTGCGAGATGCGCAGGTGCCACCATCGGGTCGGCACAGCACCTTCGCTGGGTGATCTTGCCCCCTTCTCTTGACCATTTGGGCCTGCCATGACCGCACAACTGCTGATGATTGAAGACGACACCCGCCTGGCGCAGATGGTGGGCGAATACCTGGGCCAGTCGGGCATGCAGGTGGCGCACTGCGGCGATGGGGGCAGCGGCCTGGCGCAGTTGCAGAGCCAGGGCGGCGCGCCGCTGCCCGATCTGGTCATCCTGGATTTGATGCTGCCCGACATGGACGGGCTGGACGTGTGCCGCCGCATCCGCGCCCTGCCCGGCCCGGCTGCGCGCGTGCCGGTGCTGATGCTCACGGCCAAGGGCGACCCCATGGACCGCATCATCGGCCTGGAACTCGGCGCCGACGACTACCTGCCCAAACCCTTTGAGCCGCGCGAGCTGCTGGCGCGCATCCGAGCCATCCTGCGCCGGCGCAGCAGCGGCCCCGCCCCGGCCGCCCAGCTGATGCGCTTTGGCACGCTGGAGATCGACCGCGACGCGCGCACCGTCACCGTGGCGGGCCAGCCCGCTGAACTGACCTCTTACCAATTCGACCTGCTGGTGGCCATGGCCGAGCGCGCGGGCCGCGTGCTCACGCGCGACCAGATCATGGAGGCGGTGCGCGGGCGCGAGCTGGAGGCCTTTGACCGTTCCATCGACGTCCACATGGGCCGCATCCGCGCCGCCATCGAGCAGGACGCCAAAAACCCGCGCCGCATCCTCACCGTGCGCGGCGTGGGCTACGTGTTTGCCAAGCAGCAGGATTGACGTGACACAACCCCCTGTGGCGCTGCGCGCCTCCGTACTGCCACCAGAGGCGGCGGCTCTTCGGGGCCGTCCAAGCCTGCGCAGGCAGGCTCGGAGCCGTGGCCCTCAGCCCCTTCTCTCGCATCGCTGCGCGCTGCGGGAAGGGGGACGCCGCCCCTGCGGCGGGGCGGCCCTTGCACGGCGGCCCTGGCGGGGGCTGCGCCAGCTGCACCTGCCCAATTTTCAGGGCGCAGGGCGTGGCGATGTTTGATCTTTTCTCGCGCCGCCTGTACCTGCGCATCTGGCTGGCGGTGGTGGGCGGCGTAGCCGTGCTGACGCTGGTGGTGGGCTGGGCCTGGCGCATTGCCGCCGAACAAAACGCCCAGCAGGCGGCCACACCACCGCCGCGCGAGATCGTGCTGCGCGACGCCCAGGGCCAGCCCCTGGTGGCCGGGCTGGCCACGCGCGTGCCCGGCCCACCCGGCGAGGGGCTGGAGCTGCGCATCGAGGCCCCCGACGGCCAGACCTACCGCTTGCAAATGGCCCCGCGCCCGCCGCGCAGCGAGCGCCCCGGCGGCGGCCCGGGACACCGCGCCGATGCCGCCTTCTGGACACGCCCGCCCTTTGGTTTTGTCTGGATGCTGGGCCTGGTCGGGCTGGCCGTGGCGGTGGGCGTGTTCCCCATCATCCGGCGCCTGTTCTCGCGCCTGGAGGTGCTGCAACGCAGCGTGCAGCGCTTTGGCGAAGGCGACCTGGCCGCGCGCGTGCCCGTGCAAGGCCACGATGAAGTGGCCGACCTGTCGCGCCAGTTCAACGCGGCAGCGGCGCGCATCGAGGCGCTGGTGCAGTCGCACAAATCGCTGCTGGCCAACGCCTCGCACGAGCTGCGCTCGCCGCTGACGCGCATCCGCATGGGGCTGGAACTCATGGGCGGCGAGCAGCCCTCGGCCAACTTCCGCGCCGAAATTTTGCGCAACATTGCCGAACTCGACCAGCTGGTGGACGAGATTTTGCTGGCCAGCCGCCTGGATGCGCGCGAGGCCGATGTGGGCACGATCGAACTGGTGGACTTGGTGGGCCTGGCCGCCGAAGAATGCGCGCGCGTCGATGCCGACCTGGACGCCAGCGCCGACGCGCTGGAGGTGGCGGGTGTGGCCAAGCTCTTGCGCCGGGCGCTGCGCAACCTGCTGGAAAACGCCCGCCGCTACAGCCAGGGCGACATCACCGTGGCCCTGCGCCGCAGCGGCGCCCTGGCCGAAGTGCGCGTGTACGACCACGGCCCCGGCGTGCCCGAGGCCCTGCGCGAGCGCATTTTTGAGCCGTTTTACCGCCTGCCCGGCGCCAGCGAGCGCGCCGGTGGCGTGGGCCTGGGTCTGGCGCTGGTGCGCTCCATCGCCCAGCGCCACGGCGGCAGCGTGCACTGCGAAGACCGCGAAGGCGGCGGCGCCTGTTTTGTGCTGCGGCTGCCGTTGCAGGCGGGGGCAGCGCCATTGCCGCCAGCATCCACTTCCATATAAGCCAAAACAGCCCCCAAGGCTTATGCAATAAGCGCAAGCAGCTATTATTTTTATAGCTTTTCTGCCACACCCTCTGGCGGAATCAGGCCCAGACAAGCGCGCAGCGCTGCCAGCGCTGGAGAGCAGCCATCGCTGTGGCTGACCAGCCAGGTGGTCTGGCGCGCATAGACCGGGGGCAAGTCGTGAACCACCACAGCGCTGGTATCGCACAGCGCCAGCACCGAGCGCGGCAGCAACCCGACGCCCATGCCAGCGGCCACGGAAGCCAGCAGCGCGTGGTAAGAACCAATCTCCACCACCGCGCCCCACCTTTGCGCCTGCGCCGCGCCCCAGGCCTGGGCCACGGCACGGTAGGCGCAACCGGCACTGAACGTGACCAGGGCGTGCTGGCCCCCGGCATGCAGGGGCGCCACCTGCACCAACTCTTCTTCAAAAACAGCCTGCCAGTGCAGCGTGGACGGAGGGTGCTGCGGGCCCGCCACCAGCACTGCATCGAAATCGCCGCGCGCCAGCCCGTCCAGCAAGGCCGCGCTGGTGCCCGTGCGCAACACCAGTTGCAGGCGCGGGCAGCTCTGGCGCAGTTGCACCAGCGGCAGGGGCAGGCGCGCGGCAGCGGTGCTCTCCATGGCGCCCAGGCGCAGCAATCCGGCCCCGGCACCCGGCGCCAACTCCGCGCGCAGGCGATCCATATCGCGCACCAGCGCGGCGCTGCGCTCGTACAGATGGCGCCCCTCGGGTGTCAGGCGCAGGTGCTTGCCTGTGCGCTCGAACAACGCGCTGCCCAGCCGCTGCTCCAGCGCCGCCAGCCGCGCCGACACACTCGACTGCACGCGGTGCAGGTGCCTGGCCGCCGCCGTGACACCGCCGTGATCGACCACCGCACGAAAGGTTTGCAAATCGACAAAATCCACCAAAACCCTCCCAATCCATCGGCTACAGCGATGGAAACCATCCATCTTATGCGTTGGACATGCCCGCAGGGCACCAAGACAATGGCCTCCATGACACACCTTCAACACTCCCGTTTTTCTGCCCGTTTTGGCCTGACCACCCCGGTGGCACTGGCCCCCATGGCCCTGGCCTCCGGTGGCGCGCTGGCGGCAGCCTGTGCCCGCGCCGGTGCCCTGGGGCTGGTGGGCGGTGGCTATGGCGACCTGGCCTGGACGCAGCGCGAATACCAGCTGGCGCTGCAAGCCGCCGACACCGGCCGCATCGGCTGTGGCTTCATCACCTGGAAGCTCGACGAGGACGCCTCGGCCCTCGACTGGGTGCTGAACTTGCCCGCCGCGCAGCGCCCGCGCGCGGTGATGCTCTCGTTTGGCGACCCGCGCCCCTACGGCGCACGCATTGCCGCCAGCGGCGCGGCGCTGATCTGCCAGGTGCAGTGCATGGCGCAGGTGCCGCAGGCGATAGAGGCCGGGGCCAGCGCCATCGTGGCGCAAGGCGCCGAAGCAGGTGGCCACGGCATGGATGCGCTCCATGGCCGCGCCACGCTCACCTTCGTGCCCGAGCTGGCCGACTGGCTGGCCGCGCACAGCCCCGACACCCTGCTGCTGGCCGCTGGCGGCATTGCCGATGGCCGCACGCTGGCGGCGGCGCTGGTGCTGGGTGCCGATGGCGCACTGGTCGGATCGCGCCTGTGGGCCACGCAAGAGAGCCTGGCACCGGCAGGCGCCAAGGCGCTGGCCGTGCAAACCGATGGCGATGGCACGGCACGCACGGCCATTTTTGACATCCTGCGGCGCAAGAACTGGCCCGCACCCTACGACTTCCGGGCCATCCGCAACCCGCTGCACCGACAGTGGGAGGGCCACATCGACGCCCTGCGCGCTGCCCCCGAGGAGGCCCGCGCTGCCTACGATGCGGGCGTGGCAGCGGGTGATTTCAGCGCCGCCCACGCCACCGCAGGCGAGGCCGTGGGCCTGATCCACGATCTGCCCGGCGCCGCCGAGCTGATCGCCCGCATGGATGCGCAGGCCCGGGCACGGCTGGCGCCGCGTTGAGGCTCAGGTACGCAGGCGGCCCCGGTCTGGCGCATGGGTGCAGGGCGCGTACAGCGCCGCAAACACCAGCATCACCATGAACAAATAGAACATGTTGCCGCTGTTGTGCGCCAGAAAAGCCTGCGTCAGGCCAAAGCCCAGGTAGAGCACGGGCAGCGCCAGCCCCACCAGGCGCAGCGCCAGTGCGGTGCCTTCAGGGCGATGCAAGTCAGCCGCCAGGCGCCGCCGGGTGGGCCAGAAAATGGCCCACGGCACGGCATACAGCACCAGCAAAGCGAGCACACCGGGCAGGCCGCGCTTGGCAAACAAGTCCAGCGCTTCGTTGTGGCCGTGGTCAAACTGCAATACGAAGGGATGGGCCTGTCCTGCGGCCACGCGGCGCTGTTTTTCCAGGACATAGCCGGTGCGGCCCCAGCCCGTCCAGGGCTTGTCCCAACCCATGGCCCACGCCAGACGCCAGTGGTCCAAGCGCTGGCCTACGGATGAGCCGGCCTGACCATGGCGGGCGTAATCAAGCACCTCGGCGCGCGCGGTGCCCCAGCGCTGCGACAGCTCGGGGCCTTGCAGCACCAGCGCAGCCGCAGCGGCCAGCGCGCACAAAGCAGCGGCGCGCCACAGCGTGCGCCGGTGTCCCCAGCGCCACAGCAGCGCCAACCACAGCGGCAAACTCAGGCCCAGCGCCAGCCAGCCGCCACGTGACATGGACAGCAACGAGCCCAGCAGCCCCAGCAACAGGCCCAGAGCCAATCCAGCCACGGCCCAGCGGCGCAGTACCCCGCCCATAGCGCACAACACCAGGCCACACATCACACCCAGCGCCAGGCTGAGGTTGCCGTATTGGATGGCATTGGTAAAGCCAGCCACGCGGCCCACGCCCAGCACATCGGCCTGGTACAAGGCCAGCAACCCGCTGCCCGTGGCGCCCACCGCCAGCCCCCACCACAGCGCGCGCGCAGGGGGCGGATACACCAGCAAGTAAAACAGACAAGGTACCGCCAGCAGGTATTTGCTGGCGCGGTCAAGGTGGCGCAGGCCGTAGCCAGCGTCCACGTCCAGCGCCCACACCAGCCCCATCAGGGTGATGGCAGCGACCAGTGCCCAAGCGCCTGTACGGGCCGCACCTGCGGGGCGGTGCCACCAGGTGGGCACCGTGGCCAGGCTGCACAACAGCAGCAGCACCGCGCCCCAGGAGTAGCCCGACGGCAACCACAGCGCCAGCCCCGGCACCATAAAGGCGGCCACAGCGGTGAGCTGAGGCCAGAAAAGCGGATGGGCTTTCAACGGCCCGCCCGATCCGTGAGCGTATCGCGGTCATAAAACAACACCGCATACCGGAAAAATGCTTCCAGACCAATGAACAGGCAGTACAAAAAGCCCGCACCGCCGCACAAAAAACCCAGGCGCAGCACATACATGCGCAAGAACATCACCCCCCCGGCCAGCAAGCCGCGCAGCACGCCACCGCGCTGGCCCTGTGCTGCGCGCTTGGCAGCGCCCAGCAGGGCGTATTGGGTCATTTTTTCAAGGCTGGTGCGCACACTGTCGCGGGCATGGTGCAACAGCGGCGTCTGCATGACACGGCGGGGGGTATCGGGGTTAGCCAGCACGGCTTCTTCATGCACGACGCCCGTCCAGCCCAGAATCTGGTCACGGCGAAACAGGCGCGCGACTTTGGTGTGGGCGCGCAAATAGCGCAGCTCACGGCCATAGGCCACCATGCGCCAGCGGATTTGCCACACCGCCGTCGAACCCGAACGCACAATGGCCTGCAACTCTTGCTGGAATGCGCTCGACATCACCTCGTCGGCATCGAGAAAAAAAACGTAATCGGTGTTGGCGTAGGCCAGCTGGCGCATGCGCTGCACAGCAAAACCTTGCCAGTCGGCGTGGACAAAGACTTCGGCGCCGATGGCGCGCGCACGCTCTATGGTGTCATCGGTGCTGCCACTGTCGACCACGACCAGGCGGTCGGCAAAGGCAGCGCTGCGCAGGCACGCCTCAATGCGGCGCGCCTCGTTGTGCGTCAACACCGCCACCGTGAGCGTGGGCGATGGCACGCCAGCAGAGGCTGGCTGCGGCATCAGTGCCCGTGGTGGACATGCTCCCCCGCCTTCAGGCGGTACACCGTGCCGCAATACGGGCACTTGGCTTCACCGGTGTGCGCCACGTCCAAGTACACCTTGGGGTGGCTGCTCCAGAGCTGCATTTGCGCTTTGGGGTTGGGGCAGAACACCCCGCCTTGGCCGTTCAGGTCTTTGGCCAACAGTTCAACAACGGCTTGGGACATGGTCAGACCTTGGTGAGCCAGTGGGCGTATTTCGGGTTGCGGCCATTGACGATGTCAAAGAACGCGCTCTGGATTTTTTCGGTGATGGGGCCGCGGCTGCCGCTGCCGATTTCGATGCGGTCAAGCTCACGGATGGGCGTGACTTCAGCGGCAGTGCCGGTAAAGAAAGCCTCATCAGCGATGTACACCTCGTCGCGCGTGATGCGCTTTTGCACCACTTCCAGGCCCAGGTCTTTGGCAATGTGAAAGATGGTGTTGCGCGTAATACCGTTGAGCGCACCTGCCGACAAATCGGGCGTGTAAATCACGCCGTTTTTGATGATGAAGATGTTCTCACCCGCACCTTCCGAGACAAAACCGGAGGCATCGAGCAACAGCGCTTCGTCGTAGCCGTCGTCCGTGGCTTCCATATTGGCCAGGATGGAGTTGCTGTAGTTGCTCACTGCCTTGGCCTGCGTCATGGTGATGTTGACGTGGTGGCGGGTGTAGCTGCTGGTTTTGACGCGAATGCCGCGCTTCATACCTTCTTCGCCCAGGTAGGCACCCCAGGCCCAGGCGGCGCACATCACATGGATTTGGTTGCCCTTGGGCGATACGCCCAGCTTTTGGTCACCAATCCAGACCAAGGGGCGGATGTAGCCGCTTTCCAGATTGTTCTCGCGGATCACGGCTTTTTGCGCTTCGTTCACGGCTTCCTGGGTGAACGGGATTTTCATGCGCAGGATTTTGGCGCTGTTGAACAAGCGTTCGGTGTGCTCTTGCAAACGAAAAACGGCCGTGCCATTGACCGTGTTGTAGGCGCGTACGCCCTCAAAGGCACCACAGCCGTAGTGCAGGGTATGGGTCAACACATGGATCTTGGCATCGCGCCAATCGACCATCTGGCCGTCCATCCAGATTTTGCCGTCACGGTCGGCCATCGAGGGAACTACGGGGCTCATGGGTGTCCTTTGGGTAGCAGCATTCGCAGAACCCGGGATTTTACGGCGTGGCAGTGGTTTCGGGGCGCCAAAGCACCCAACTGACCAGGCGGCCATTGCGGAACTCGCAGGTGACGTGCGAGCCACCCGCATCCGTCCAGCGGTACACCTCGGGCTGCGCCTCCTGCTCGGACTGCAAGGCGCCCAGCGAACGCGTCAAGGCCACCACGTGCAACAACGTCACCCCCGTGCGCAGGCGGGCATTGAGCATCACGGCGCTGCCCACATGGCCGATGGGGCGGTCTGCGGCTTTGCGCAGCACAGCCATGGTGCGATTGAAGTGCAGCAGCAGCCACATGAGCAGGCCGCCCGCCACCACGGCCACGCCCATCCAGCCATACATCTGCTGGGCGGCAATGACCACCACCGTGCCCACAAGGGGCATCCATAAATTTCTCCAGTTCATCCCTTGATTGTCTTATGCCTGCGCGCCAGGCCGTGGTGGAAAGCACGTAGACGGCCAGCCCGCCTTACGCCCGCTGGGGCCTCCGTCTCAGACCAGGCCGCGCACTACCTGCATGGCCTCTTCCACGCGCTCCACGGCGTGGATGGTCAAGCCTTCAATCGGTTTTTTGGGGGCATTGGCCTTGGGCACCACAGCCACTCTGAAACCCAGTTTGGCGGCCTCTTTCAACCGCTCCTGACCGCGCGGTGCCGGGCGCACCTCCCCGGCCAGTCCCACCTCGCCAAAGGCCAAAAAACCTTTGGGCAGGGGCTTGCCGCGCAGGCTGGAGGTGATGGCCAGCATCACCGCCAGGTCAGCGGCAGGCTCACTGATGCGCACGCCGCCCACGGCGTTGACAAACACATCCTGGTCGGCGCAGGCAACGCCCGCATGGCGGTTGAGTACGGCCAGCAGCATGGCCAAGCGGTCGCGCTCCAAGCCCACCGACAGGCGCCGGGGGCTGGGGCCACCGCCATCGACCAGCGCCTGGATCTCGACCAGCAGCGGGCGCGTGCCCTCCAGCGTCACCAGAACACAGCTGCCGGGCACCGGCTCGCTGTGCTGGCTCAGAAAAATGGCGCTGGGGTTGGCCACCCCCTTGAGGCCTTTTTCCGTCATGGCAAACACGCCAATCTCGTTGACGGCGCCAAAGCGGTTCTTGA
>NZ_JAQUAL010000191.1:0-5455 GCF_028687295.1 Simplicispira sp. | reverse complement strand
GTGAAGCTGTAGAGCGTGCCTTCGCCCGAGACGGTGTGCCAGGCCAGCTGGCGCGAGCCGCAGGTGGGGCAGTGCGTGCGCGGAAAAAACAGCCAGTGGCCGTGCTCGCATTGCTGCAAGCGCACGGTATGGGCTTTGAGGCCGTCCCAGAAAGGGGCAGAAATCAGCGTCGGCTGCGGCAGAGGTTTGTTCCAGGCCATGGTTCAAACCCCTTGCAGGATCAAGGCGCCCTGCTCGCTCATCACACCGCCCGTGCCCGAGACGTAGGCCAGGTCGTGGCGCGCCAGTTGGCGCGCGCCAGCGCGACCCTGGATCTGGTGCAGCGCCTCGATCACCTGCGTCATGCCGCCAGCGCTGCCGGTCTGGCCAAAACTGAGTTGTCCGCCGTGGGTGTTCATTGGAAAGTCGCCCTTGAAAGTGAAATCGTGTTCGCGCAAAAAGCGCATGCCCTCGCCCTTGGCGCAAAAGCCCGCGTCTTCCAGCGTCAGCAGCACGGTGATGGTGTAGCAGTCGTAGATTTGCGCCATGTGCATGTCGGCTGGCGTCAGGCCCGCCATGGCAAAGGCGCGGCGCGAGGCCGGGCCGATGGGCGTGGCCAGCATGTCGGCGGCGTAGGTGGGCGACTTGGACTGCACGTGTTCGCCGCAGCCAATCACGCGCACACCACGGTGGCCGCCGCGCCGGGCCTTGTCGTCGCGCGTGAGCACCACGGCGCCGCCACCGGCCACGGGCATGACGATCTCCAGCATGCGCAGCGGCTCGGCCACCATGCGCGACGCCAACACGTCATCGACGGTGATGGGCTGGCCGTAGAACATGGCCTGGGGGTTGTGGCAGGCATTGAAGCGCTGATCGACCGCAATGCGCGCCAGCGCCGCCGCATCGTAGCCATGGATGGCGGCATAGCGCTGGGCGATCATGGCGTAGCCGGTGTTTTGCGCCATGTGGCCGTAGGGCAGATCCATCTCGGCCTCGGGCGCGCCAAAGCGCGTGCTGTGGCCGCCGTAACGCGAGGCCTTCATCACCTCGGCCATGTGGTCGTCGTTGGGCGCGGTGGGCGCCATGCGCGAGGGAATCACGCACACCACGGTGTCGCACATGCCCAGCTCAATGGCGGCAGCCGCACGCCAGACCATGCCCACCGAGCTGGCACCGCCCAGATCCACCACCTCGGCAAAGTTCAGCCGCACGCCCAAATACTCGCCCGCCATGGCAGGCACAAACATGCCTGCCTCATGGAACTGCGGGCCGACGGTGATCAGGCCGTCCACATCGGACAACTCCAGACCCGCATCGTCCAGCGCCTGCGTGGCCAGGTCTGCCACCTGTTCCAGATGGAACATTTGCGGCGCGGTGGCATATTTTTCTGGTTTGTATTGCGCGGCGCCAACCAGCAACGCCTGTCCTTTGAGTCCCATGGGTTCCTTCGGTGAATGTGGTTGCCCCATTGTGGTCAGCCGCGCCGGGCTATCCATCGTCCAACAAGACTATGGGAGGCCGCCCCCGCCGCAGCCCCGGTCACAGCGCAGCGATGTGCTCCACAACACCGGGTAAACCCGCAACCCCACTTCAGGGTTTGCCCTTAGATCGCCAATTTGTCGTCCTTTCGGACGATGTTCAATTGCCCGGGTAGCGAAGAATCGCACCCCAGAACGTATTTGCCGTGAATGCCACCATCCCCGGTGCCGCGCCGCAAAATACCAAGGAGACCTATAGTGCGAACCCCTGTCGGCCTAGTCGTCGCAGCCCTGATGACCCTGGGCGCGGTTCAGGCTTTTGCCCCGCGAGAAACCCCGCCCCTGGCCGCCACACGGCTGGCGGTAGACCGGATGCAGATCAATACGCTGTCCACCTCCAAGGCCGGTCTGGTGGCCGGTGGCGAACTGGGCACCCTGCTGTATTCCACTGACCAGGGCCAGCACTGGGAGCGCGCCCTGGTCTCGGCCCAGCGCCAGGCGCTCATCAACCAGATCAGTTTTTCCCCCGATGGCCTGCAAGGCATGGCCGTCGGCCACGAAGGCTGGATTTTGCGCACCAGCGATGGCGGTCTGAGCTGGACGGAAGTGGCCTTTGACGAGAAGAACGGCGAGCCGCTGATGGGCATTGCCCGGATGCCCTCGGGCGCCTGGATCACCGTGGGCGCCTTTGGCCGCGCGTTGCGCTCGGACGACCAGGGCGCCCATTGGGAGCCGTTGGCACTGCCCGAATCGGTGGCCGACAAGCACCTGAACCGCATCGTGGGCAGCGCCGGTGGCCAGCACTGGCTGCTGGTGGGCGAACAAGGCCTGGTGCTGCGCTCCACCGATGGCGGCGCGCACTGGGCAGTGGTCGAGCCGTTCTACAACGGCTCGCTGTACAACGCCATGGCCCTGCCCGGCGGCGGCTGGCTGGCCTACGGCATGCGCGGCCATGTTTTTCGCAGCGATGGACTTGAAGCGCCCTGGACGCGCTCGGCCATGCCTGCGCAGGTGTCCTTCTTTGGCCATGCCACCACCGCCGATGGCCAGATCGTTCTGGTCGGCCAGGGCAGCCTGGTGGCCACCAGCAAGGATGGCGGTCGGAACTTCAGCCTGGGACGCGTCCAGGGCCGCGCCAACCTGACCGACCTGGTGCTGGCGCCCAACGGCACCGGCTGGCTTGCCAGCGATGCCGGTTTGCAGGCGTTCTCTGCTGCCGCCACGGCCAGCACCCCCTCTTCCCACGGAGCCGCCCAATGAACACGCCCCAAGCCGCCTCCCGCACCCAGGCGCTCATCGCCCGCATGGCGCACACCCTGATTGCCTGGCGCAACACCATCGCCGTCGTCACCACCCTCATCACGCTGGTGCTGGGCGCCTCGGCGCTGCGCACCCACCTGGACGCTGGATTCAACAAACTGATTCCGCTGCGCCACGCTTACATGGCGGCCTTTCTGGAGCACTCGACCACGTTCTCGGGCGCCAACCGGGTGCTGGTCAATGTGCGCTGGAAGGGCGAGGGAGACATCTACAACGAGGCTTTCCTGAAAACCCTGCGCACCGTCACCGACGAGGTGTTCTTCACGCCCGGCGTGAACCGGGCGCAGGTGTTCTCGCTGTTCACCCCCAACGTTCGCTACATCGAGGTCACGGAAAACGGCTTTGTCGGCGAGGTCATCATCCCCTCGCGCTTCACACCCAATGCCGAGGGCCTGGCCCATGTGCGCTCCAACGTCGCCAAGTCCGGGCAGATTGGCCGGCTGGTCAGCACCGACCTCAAATCGGCCATGGTGCGCGCCGACCTGCTGGAGATCGACCCGCAGACTGGCAAGCAGCTGGACTACAGCGCCGTGGCCAAAAAGCTCGAAGCCATCCGCGCCCAGTTCGGCAGCGACCAGATCGAAATCAACATCGTGGGCTTTGCCAAGGTGCTGGGCGACGTGATGGACGGCCTGACCACCGTCATCGGCTTTTTTGGCCTGGCCTTCATCATCACGGCGGTGCTGCTGTGGCTGTATTCGCGCTCGGTCAACCTGACCGTGCTGGCGCTGCTGGTGGCCCTGCTGCCGGTGGTCTGGCTGCTGGGCCTGCTGGCGATGATGGGGTTTGGCATCGACCCGATGTCCATCCTGGTGCCATTCCTGGTGTTCTCGATTGGCGTCTCGCACGCCGTGCAGATGACCAATGCCTGGAAGCACGATGTGCGCGCAGGCATGAGCTCGGAGCAGGCCGCTGAAAGCGCTTTTCGCAAGCTGGCCATTCCGGGCACCCTGGCCCTGTTGACCAACGCGCTGGGCTTCATGGTCATCATGCTGATCGACATTCCCATCGTGCACGAGCTGGGCATGACCGCCTGCCTGGGCGTGCTGCTGATGATCATCACCAACAAAATCATGCTGCCCGTGATTTTGTCGCGCCTGCGCCTGGAGCCTGCGGCGCTGGGCCGCACTGATGGCGTAACGGGCCTGCACCAGCGCTGGTGGGCCATTTCGGTGCTGGCACAGCCCCGCCCTGCCCTGGCCACGCTGGCGGTGTCACTGGTGCTGCTGGCGGGCGGCACCGTCACCTCGCGCCACCTGCTGACCGGCGACATTGGCGCTGGCGCCCCCGAGCTGCGCGCCGAATCGCGCTACAACCGCGACAACGACCGCATCATCAGCACCTACTCGATCGGCATGGACGTGCTCTCGGTGTACGCCGAGGCCAAAGACACGCCCGAAGCCTGCCTGAACTGGAGCGTGATGAACGCGGTGGAGCGCTTTGACCTGGCCATGCGCGGCGTGGACGGCGTGCGCTCCGTGACCACGGTGGCGGGTCTGGCCAAACTGGCAGCGGGCGGCAACAACGAAGGCAACCCGCGCTGGGCCGCACTGCAACGCACCGAGGCGGCGCTGCGCACGGGCGCCAAAGCGGCCAACCCCGAGCTGGGGCTGAACACCGAAAGCTGCGACGTCATCCACCTGCAACTGTTCCTCAAAGACCACGAGGGCGCCACGCTCAAGCACGTGGTGGGCGAAGTACAAAAGTTCATCGACGCCGACAAGACGCCCAACCTGACATTCCGTCTGGGCGGGGGCAACGCCGGGGTGGCCGCCGCCACCAACGACGCGGTGGAACACGCCGAAGTGCAGATGCTGGCCGCCATCTTTGGCGCCATCACGCTGCTGTGCTGGCTCACTTTCCGCAGCTGGCGCGCGGTGCTGTGCATCATCGTGCCGCTGACGCTGGTGTCCATCCTGTGCAACGCGCTGATGGCGATGCTGGGCATTGGCCTGAAGGTGGCCACGCTGCCCGTCATTGCCATGGGTGTGGGCGTGGGCGTGGACTACGGCATTTACCTCTACGAAAGCCTGCAACACGAGCTGGAGCACAAAGGCGCATCGCTGCGCGAAGCCTTTTACGAGGCGCTGCGCCAGCGCGGCACCGCCGCCGTGTTCACCGGCGTGACGATGTCGCTGGGCGTGGGCACCTGGGCCTTCTCGGCACTCAAGTTCCAGGCCGACATGGGCGTTTTGCTGGCCTTCATGTTCCTGGTCAACATGCTGGGCGCCGTCTTCCTGCTGCCCGCCATGGCCTGCTGGCTGGGCGTGGGCACCCAGCGCCGTGCGGTTGCGTCCACACCCACCACCAACACAGCGGCCCCAGCGCCCTTGTTTGCCGCCGCCAAGGAAGCACCGTGATCCAGCTTGAACGCCTGTGGCTCGAACGCGAGCTGCAACAAGTGCTGATCCGCTACGCCCAGCTGTGCGACGAGCGCGACTGGGGGCTGCTGGATCAGGTGTTCAGTACCGATGCCAGCGCCCAATACGGGCTGCGCACGCTGCCCGACCCAGCGGCCATCTTGGACATGCTGCGCAACCACCTGGGGGGCTGCGGCCCCACCCAGCACCTGCTGGCCAACCTGGTGGTGGATGTGGACACGCCCGCAGACGCCAGCGCTGCGGGCGATGCACTGCTGGTCAGCAGCCGCACCGCAGTGCGCGCATCCCACCGAGGGG
>NZ_JAQUAL010000190.1:0-5463 GCF_028687295.1 Simplicispira sp. | reverse complement strand
GCTGGATGCTGTGGCGCTGGCGGGCCGGGTCGCTGTGGCGGCGCACCAGTTCCACGCCTTTGTAGGGGTGGTTGTATTCCACGCTGTAGCCGCAGGCGCGCAGGTGCGCGCACACCTGCTGCGACAGAGCGGCGTTGGCGGTGCTGCCGTCGCGGTCGCCCACCACCAGGTCGGCATGCACCAGCCCCGGAAACAGCGTGGCATGGCTGGCCGCCACGGCGGGCATGGAGTGGCAGTTGAGGTGGATGCTGTAGCCGTGGCGCGCGTGGGCGGCGTCGATGGCCTGCGCCACGGCGGCGTGGTAAGGCTGCCAGCACTGGGCGATGCGCGCCTGCACTTCGGCCACCGACAGCAGGCGGTCGTAAATGGGCGCGCCTTCGTCGGTGTACTTCCAGATCAGTCCTTTGCCCAGGCGCACCTTGGCCAGCACGGCAGGGTCGGTGGCCAGGGGGCCGGGCCAGGGGCCGTCGAGCAAGCTGGTGTCCAGCTCGGTCACGTCGCGGTTGGCATCGAGGTAGATGCGCGGGAAGTGCGCCTCCACCCAGGCCACGCCCAGCGCGGGGGCAAAGGCGTAGATTTTTTCAACGTGCGTGTCCTCGGCGCGGCGCAGTGTGGGCAAGTCCAGGGCGGCGCCAAAGTCGGCGGGGTAGCGGGTGCCGCTGTGCGGCGAGTCCAGCACCAGCGCCGTGGTGCCTGCGATGTGGCTGACCAGGGGCGCGGCAGGGCCAGCGCCGCTGCCCGAGGCGCCGGGCTGGGCGTGCAAAAAACGGTGGGGGTGGGGAGTCAAAGGTGCGTGCATGGGAGGTGTCCTTCTGGGCGCCCCACCGGGCAGGGGGCAGGGCGAACATTCCAGAGAGGCACGATTTTGCGGCCACCGCGCAGGCTGCGCACCGCCGTGGCCTAGGGGTTTGTCCGGTGTCGGGCGCGCGGCAAGCGGGCGTGCGCGGTGGGCTCACAGGCCGCTGGCGTAGGCCTCCAGCCCGATGGCCACCACCGTGGCCACGTCGTTGCCCACCTCGGCGCGAAACTCTGCCTCGGCCTGCGCCACCGCGTCCCGAAACGCCTGCAACCACGCCAGCCCCGTGGGCGTGAAGCGCACGCGCCGCGCCCGCGCATCCAGCGCATCGGCCTCGCGCGTGACCAGCCCCCAGGCCACGCACTGGTCTACCAGCGTGCCCATGGCCTGCTTGGTCATGCCCGCGCGCTCGGCCAGGTCGCCCAGGCGGTCGCCGCCCAGCGACAGGTGGCGCGTGATGTGGATGTGCGCCGCGCTGACCTGGTCGCGTGCGGCCAGGTTGGACAGTGCCAGCGGCACCTCCACGTTGCGCGCCATCAGTTGCAGCACGCGGGCGTCAAACCGGCGCAGGGCGTGGCCCATCAGGCGGCCCAGGTGGGTTTGGCGCCAGCCATCGTCGGCGGGTGGCGGGGCGCCCAAGGGTGTGGTCAGAGGGGGGGATTCGGTCATGGCTGATTGTCAGTCAAACTGACTAAAAAGTGGGTTTACGCGGTGCAATGGCTCCCCTAAACTACTGTTCAAGTATCCAGCCCGGCGCCGCAAGGCACCGCACTGTAGCCAGTCAACCCGTTGATTTTTCAGGAGATTCCCATGAGCGCACCCGTCAACCACAGCATGCCCCCCGACGCCGAAAAAGCCAAAGCCCTGGCCGCCGCCCTGGCCCAGATCGAGAAGCAATTTGGCAAAGGCACCATCATGCGCCTGGGCGAAGGCGAAGTGATTGAAGACATCCAGGTGGTGTCCACCGGCTCGCTGGGACTGGACATTGCGCTGGGCGTGGGCGGCCTGCCCCGGGGCCGCGTGGTCGAAATCTACGGCCCCGAATCGTCCGGCAAAACCACGCTCACGCTGCAAGTGATTGCCGAAATGCAAAAGCAAGGCGGCCAGTGCGCTTTCGTTGATGCCGAGCACGCCCTGGACATCCAGTACGCGCAAAAGCTGGGCGTCAACCTGCAAGACCTGCTGATTTCGCAGCCCGACACCGGCGAGCAGGCGCTGGAGATTGTGGACAGCCTGGTGCGCTCGGGCGCCGTCGATCTGATCGTCATCGACTCGGTGGCCGCGCTCACGCCCAAGGCCGAAATCGAGGGCGACATGGGCGACAGCCTGCCTGGCCTGCAAGCGCGCCTGATGAGCCAGGCGCTGCGCAAGCTCACCTCCACCATCAAAAAGACCAACTGCATGGTCATCTTCATCAACCAGATCCGCATGAAGATTGGTGTGATGTTCGGCTCGCCCGAGACCACCACGGGCGGCAACGCGCTGAAGTTCTACGCCAGCGTGCGCCTGGACATCCGCCGCACCGGCTCCATCAAAAAAGGCGAGGAAGTGATCGGCAACGAAACCCGCGTCAAGGTGGTGAAAAACAAAGTCTCGCCCCCGTTCAAGACCGCAGAATTTGACATCCTGTTTGGCGAAGGCATCAGCCGCGAGGGCGAAATCATCGACATGGGCGTGGTCGCCAAGATCGTTGAAAAGTCGGGCGCCTGGTACGCCTACAACGGCGAAAAAATTGGCCAGGGCCGCGACAACGCCCGCGAGTTTTTGCGCGAAAACCCGGCGCTGGCCCGCGAGATTGAAAACAAGGTGCGCGAGGGCTTGGGCATTGCCCTGTTGCCCGCAGCGCTGGTGCCGTCCGCAGGCGCCAGCGCAGCCAGTGACGCAGCCGATGGCGTGGTCGATGCGCCCGCCGCCCGCAACCGCAGGGCAGATGCCAAGGTCGATCAAAAATCTGAATAAAAAGTGCTTGCAGCGCCCTGCGGATGGGCGCAAGCAGCTATCAAAAAAATAGCAATTGGCGCCCATGGCCATGCCGCCCCCGTCGCTCAAGGGCCGCGCGCTGCGCTACCTCGCAGCGCGCGAGTATTCGCGTGCCGAGTTGCTGCGCAAACTGGCGCCGCACGCCCAAGAGCGCAGCGAGATTGAACAGGTGCTGGACGATTTGCAGGCCAAGGGCTTCCTCAGCGAGGAGCGTGTGGCGGCGTCCGTGCTGCGCCAGCGCGCTGCCCGCCTGGGCGACCGGCGCCTGCGCCAGGAGCTGCACACCAAAGGGCTGGACGCACAGACCGTGGCCCAGGCGCTGGAATTGCTGCGCGGCACCGAACCTGCGCGCGCCCGCGAGGTCTGGCAGCGCAAGTTTGGTCAGGTGGCCACCGACCCCGCAGGGCGCGCCAGGCAGATGCGTTTTTTGCTCACGCGCGGCTTTGCCATGGATGTGGTGCGCCGCGTGGTGCAGGGCGCCGATGTGGACGCCGACGCAGGCTGAGTCGCTGGTGATTGAGGGTGTTTTGGGGCTATAGCGCTTGCGGGATAAGCGCTGGCAGCTATTGATTCAGGAGCGTTTGGTGGGCGGCGTCCCGGTTTGCGCAGTCTTGTGCGCTGCGCCAGCCGGGCCGCTGCGCGCTCACAAGCCCAGCATCAATTGCAGGTTTTGCACGGCAGCACCGCTGGCGCCCTTGCCCAGGTTGTCCAGGCGGGCAATCAGCACGGCCTGGCGGTGCGTTTCGTTGGCAAACACGCGCAGTTCGAGCTGGTTGGTGTGGGCCAGGGTGTCGGCGGCCAGCTTGCCGTCGTCGGTGGCGGGCAGCACCTTCACCCACTGGGCGCTGGTGTTGGTGGCCGCGTAGTGCGCGGCCAGGGCCTCGTGCAGGGCGGCGGCAGTCGGCGCACCGGGCAACAAGTCCAGGTGCAGGGGCAACTGCACCAGCATGCCCTGCGCAAAATTACCCACCGCCGGGATGAACACCGGGCGGCGCGTCATGCCGGTGTAGTGCAGGATTTCCGGGATGTGCTTGTGCGACAGGCCCAGCGCGTAGGCCTCGTAGGGCGGCGCCTTGCCCGCTTCGTAGGCCTCGATCATGGGGCGGCCACCGCCCGAGTAACCACTTACCGAGGGCAGCGCCACGGGGTAATCGGCAGGAATCAGCCCGGCATCGACCAGCGGGCGCAACAGCGCAATGGCACCCGTGGCGTAGCAGCCGGGGTTGGAGACGCGGCTGGCGGTGCGCACGGCTTGCAGCTGGCCCGCGCACAGCTCCGGAAAGCCATACACCCAGCCCGGCGCCGTGCGGTGCGCAGTGCTGGCGTCAATGATCTTGATGGTGCGGCCCGAGGTTTTTTCGATGTCGTCCACCATGGCCACCGTCTCGCGCGCGGCGTCGTCGTGCAGGCACAGGATGACCAGGTCCACGCCCGCGATCAGCTCGCGTTTGGCAGCGGGGTCTTTGCGCCGCTCGGGGGCAATGCTGACCAGCTCTATGGAGGCCATGCCTTGCAGGCGCTCACGAATCTGCAGCCCGGTGGTGCCAGCTTCGCCATCGATAAAAACTTTGGACATGGGTGTCATCCTGCAAAAAAAGGAGGGATGGCGGCGGCGTGCGCCGCACGGCGGTGTAAGTTCTGCACAAGCGATGGTGCGTCGCAACATGATACATTTCGCGGCTGCCATGTCCCACGCCCGCCGCCAGACATTCAAACAGCCTCGGCAGACGGGTGAAATCCCTTTCCTGAGAGAGACCTCATGAAGATTCACGAATACCAAGGCAAGGAAATCTTGCGCAATTTTGGTGTGCCCGTTCCGCGCGGCATCCCTGCATTTACCGTGCAAGAAGCGGTTGAAGCTGCACAAAAACTCGGCGGCCCGGTTTGGGTTGTCAAGGCCCAGATCCACGCCGGTGGCCGTGGCAAGGGCGGCGGCGTCAAGGTTGCCAAGACCATTGACGACGTCAAGCGCATCGCTGGCGAAATCCTGGGCATGCAGCTCAAGACCCACCAGACCGGCCCCGAAGGCCAAAAAGTGCGCCGCCTGTACATCGAAGACGGCGCCGACATCAAGAACGAACTCTACATCTCGCTGGTCACTGACCGCGCTACGCAGAAGGTGGCGCTGATCGCCTCGTCTGAGGGCGGCATGGACATCGAGGAAGTGGCCCACGCCACCCCCGAGAAGATCATCACCGAGATGATCGACCCGCTGACCGGCATCACGCCTGAGCAGTCGCGCAAAGTCGCTGAGGCCATTGGCCTGACCGGCGCTTCGGTGGACCAGGCCGTGGACGTGCTGGCCAAGCTCTACCAGTGCTACATGGACACCGACGCTTCGCTGGTGGAAATCAACCCGCTGAACTGCAACTCCAAGGGCGAACTGATGGCACTGGATGCCAAGTTCAACTTTGACGCCAACGCGCTGTTCCGCCACCCCGAAATCGTGGCCCTGCGCGATCTGGACGAAGAAGACCCCGCTGAAGTGGAAGCTTCCAAGTTCGACCTGGCCTACATCAGCCTGGACGGCAACATCGGCTGCCTGGTCAACGGTGCTGGTCTGGCCATGGCCACCATGGACACCATCAAGCTGTTCGGCGGCGAGCCGGCCAACTTCCTGGACGTGGGCGGCGGTGCCACCCCCGAGAAGGTCACCGAAGCCTTCAAGATCATGCTCAAGAACGACA
>NZ_JAQUAL010000035.1:0-24288 GCF_028687295.1 Simplicispira sp. | reverse complement strand
TCGTTGCGCTGCGTGACGTGGCGGCTGGTGCCGGGGCGGCGCCGGTCAAGGTCGTGCTGGATGTCGGCCTCGCTCAAGGCCATGCCGGGCGGGCAGCCATCGATCACGCAGCCAATGGCCGGGCCGTGGGATTCACCAAAGTTGGTGACGGTAAAAAGGGTGCCGAAGGTGTTGCCGCTCATGGCGCGTCATCATTCCAAAAAACTATCATTTTTATAGCTGCTCGCGCAGACCCTGTAAGCCTTGGAGGCCAATTTACCTATTATTTCAGGGCCTGGCGGTGCAGGCCCTGGCATCAGGCGGCGGGCGTTTCGTCCTCAGCGGGCCAGTCGCGGATGTAGGCCTTGAGCATCTGGTTCTCAAAATTCTGGCTGTCCACCACGGCCTTGGCCACGTCGTAGAAGCTGATCACGCCCATGAGCATGCGCTTGTCCATCACGGGCATGTAGCGGGCGTGGCGGTCGAGCATCATGCGGCGCACCTCGTCCATGTCGGTCTCGGTGGTGCAGGTGAGCGGGTGGTCGTCCATGGCGGTGCGCACCAGCATGGTGCCCACGCTGCCGCCGTTTTTGACCACCGCCTGGATGACCTCGCGGAAGGTGAGCATGCCCACCAGATCACCATGCTCCATGATGACCAGCGAACCAATATCCTTTTCAGCCATCACGTTGACGGCTTGTGCCAATGGCTCATCCGGGTGGGCGGTGTAAAGGGTGCTGCCCTTGACGCGCAGGATATCGCTGACTTTCATGTGGTGCTCCGTGGTGGCTGCGGCAGTGGCCGAGGGGGTATGTGGTGTCAATGGCGTTGAAATATAGCCCACAATGCCAGCGCATTTTCGTTCGCATTGAGAACACGTTCTTACACCTTGGAGACACCCATGCCCGGCTACGCCGACCCCGGCTTTGACACGCTGGCCCTGCACGCAGGCGCCACCCCCGACCCCACCACCGGCGCGCGCGCCGTGCCCATCCACCTGACCACCTCGTTCGTCTTTGAATCGAGCGACCACGCTGCCTCGCTGTTCAACCTGGAGCGACCCGGCCACGTCTACAGCCGCATCAGCAACCCCACCAACGCGGTGCTGGAGCAGCGCGTCTCGGCCCTGGAAGGCGGCGTGGGCGCCATTGCCGTGGCCAGTGGCCAGGCGGCGCTGCACCTGGCCATCTGCACGCTGATGGGCGCGGGCAGCCACATCGTGGCCAGCACGGCGCTGTATGGCGGATCGCAAAACCTGCTGCACTACACGCTGCGCCGTTTCGGCATTGACACCACTTTCGTCCAACCCGGCGACATCGACGGCTGGCGCGCTGCCGTGCGGCCCAATACCAAACTGTTCTTTGGCGAGACGGTGGGCAACCCCGGCCTGGATGTGCTGGACATTCCCACCGTATCGGCCATCGCCCACGAGGCCGGGGTGCCGCTGCTGGTGGACTCCACACTGACCTCGCCCTGGCTGATGAAGCCGCTCGAACTCGGTGCCGATCTGGTCTACCACTCGGCCACCAAGTTTTTGTCGGGCCACGGCACGGTGATTGGCGGCATCGTGGTCGATGGCGGCAGTTTTGACTGGGCAGGCCCGCAGGCCGCAGGCAAATTTGCCGAACTGACCGCGCCTTACGACGGCTTTCACCACATGGTGTTTGCCGAAGAAAGCACGGTGGGAGCCTTCTTGCTGCGCGCCCGGCGCGAGGGCCTGCGCGACTTTGGCGCCTGCATGAGCCCGCACACGGCCTGGCTGATCCTGCAAGGCATCGAAACCCTGCCGCTGCGCATGGAACGCCACATGCGCAATACGCAGAAGGTGGTGGAGTTTCTGGCCAGCCAGCCGTTTGTCTCGCGCGTGGGCCACCCCATGCTCGAATCGCACCCCAGCCACCAGCTGGCGCAAAAACTGCTCCCGCGCGGCGCAGGCTCGGTGTTCAGCTTTGACCTGAAGGGCCACCGTGAGCAGGGCAAGAAGTTCATCGAAACGCTGAAAGTCTTCAGCCACCTGGCCAACGTGGGCGACTGCCGCAGCCTGGTCATCCACCCGGCCAGCACCACGCACTTTCGCATGAGCGACGAGGCGCTGGCAGGCGCTGGCATCTCGCAAGGCACGATCCGCCTGTCGATTGGCCTGGAAGATGCCGACGACCTGATCGACGACCTCAAACGCGCGCTGAAAGCGGCAGAAAAAGCGGCCTGAGCCCGTGCCAAAAATTTGTATCAAAACAGCCTCTAGCGCTTACCCACCTTGCGGATACAGCTATGTTTTTTAAAGTCAACGACGCCAACATCTACGCCTACACCGGCGGCAAGCCTTTCGATGCCACGCGCCCCACGGTGGTGCTGATCCACGGTGTGCTGGGCGACCACAGCGTCTGGGCTCTGCAAAGCCGCTACCTGGCCCACCACGGCTGGAACGTGCTGGCCATCGACCTGCCTGGCCACTGCCGCAGCGGCGGCGAGGCACCGGCCAGCGTCGAGGCCGCCGCCGACTTCATCGCCGCCTTGCTGGACGCAGCGGGCGTGCAGCGCGCCGCACTGGTGGGCCACAGCTGGGGCTCGCTGATTGCGCTGGAGGCCGCCGCCCGTCTGCAAGAGCGCATCAGCCACCTGGCGCTGGTGGGCACGGCCTACCCGATGAAGGTGTCGCCCGCACTCATCGAGGCCGCGCTGAACACGCCCGAGAAGGCGCTGCGCATGGTCAACGTGTTCTCGCGCAACACGCTGGCACCGCCCTCGGGCGCAGGCTTTTGGGTGTATGGCGCCGGGCTGGCGCTGGGCCGGCGCGTGCTGCGCAGCAACCCGCAGGTCAACGTGTTCCACCGGGGCTTTGTGGCCTGCGACAGCTACGCCAACGGCGAACAAGCCATGGCGCGCATTACCTGCCCGGTGCTGTTTGCGCTGGGCGCGGCAGACCAGATGACGCCGCCCAAGGCTGCGCAGGGCCTGATCGCCACGGCACGCAGCACAGGCCAGCGCGTGCAGGTGGTGAGCCTGCCCTCGGGCCACAACCAGATGAGCGAAGCGCCCGACGAGACGCTGATGGCGCTGCGGGATTTTCTGGCCACGGCTTGAGGCCGCCTGAGGCAGCCAGCGCGCACCGGGGCGGCTCTGGCGCCTATGCGCCCGTCATGCGCGCGGCATCCACCCAGGCATCAAACTGCTCGGCGCTGACATGGCCCGAGGCAATGGCCGCTTCGCGCAGGCTGGTGCCTTCGGCGTGGGCCTTTTTGGCAATCTGCGCGGCCTTGTCGTAGCCAATGTGCGGGTTCAGCGCCGTCACCAGCATCAGCGAGCGCGCTACCAGCTCAGCGATGCGTTCGCGCTGGGGCTCTATGCCCACGGCGCAGTGGTCGTTGAAGCTGCGCATGCCATCGGCCAGCAGGCGCACGCTTTGCAGAAAATTGTGAATCACCATGGGCCGGTACACGTTCAGCTCAAAGTTGCCCGATGCACCGCCGATGTTGATGGCCACGTCGTTGCCCATCACCTGGCAGCACAGCATGGTCAGCGCCTCGCACTGCGTGGGGTTGACCTTGCCGGGCATGATGGACGAGCCGGGTTCGTTCTCCGGAATGGTGATTTCGCCCAGACCGCTGCGCGGCCCGCTGGCCAGCCAGCGCACATCGTTGGCAATCTTCATCAGGCTGGCGGCCAGCCCCTTGAGGGCGCCGTGGGCGTGTACCAGCGCATCGCAACTGGCCAGGGCCTCGAACTTGCTGGGCGCCGTGACCAGGGGCAGCCCGGTCAGGTCGGCCAGCTCTTGCGCCACGGCCTGGGCAAAGCCCGCTGGTGCGTTCAAGCCCGTGCCCACGGCGGTGCCGCCCAGCGCCAGCTCACACAGATGCGGCAAGGCGGCGCGCACATGCTGCTCGCCATGGCGCAGCTGCGCCACCCAGCCGGAAACCTCTTGTCCCAGCGTCAGCGGCGTGGCGTCCTGCAAATGGGTACGCCCCATTTTGACGATGCCATCAAACGCCTGGGCCTTGCCCGCCAGCGTGGCCCGCAGCGCATGCAAGGCGGGCAACAACTGCCGCGTCAGCGCATCGACTGCCGCGATGTGCATGGCCGTCGGGAACACATCGTTGCTCGACTGGCTCTGGTTCACATCGTCGTTGGCATGCACCAGGCGCTGCTGGCCACGCGGCCCGTCCAGCAGCTCGCTGGCGCGGTTGGCCAACACCTCGTTCATGTTCATGTGGGTTTGCGTGCCCGAGCCGGTCTGCCAGATGACCAGCGGAAACTCCTCCAGGTGCTGGCCGTTGATGATTTCATCGGCAGCCCCGATGATGACGGTGGCCTTGCCCGTCTCCAGCGTGCCCTGGGCGTGGTTGACGTAGGCGCAGGCGCGCTTGACCTGCGCCAGCGCGCGCAACAGCTCGGGCGCCATGCGCTCGCCCGAGATCGCAAAATGCCCCAGCGCACGCTGGGTTTGCGCCCCCCAGAGCCGGTCGGCGGGCACCGCAATGGTGCCCATGGAATCGCGCTCGGTACGCATGGCAGCGGTGCTGGCGCGGGAAGAAGAAAAGGCGGTCATTGGCACATCTCCTGCCTTCGGCCCGCAACACGCTGGCCGCGAAGGTGGCCACAGCATACCCCCGGCAGTCTCCCCCTGACAGCAAGGCGCAAGCCGTGCGGGAGATAATCGCAGCCTTCGAGAACACTGGAAGACCCACCCCCGCCATGACCACGACGACCATCCGCCAGCAAGACCTGATCGACTCCGTTGCCGCCGCGCTGCAATACATCAGCTACTACCACCCCACCGATTACATCGCGCACCTGGCCCGCGCCTACGAGCGCGAACAAAGCCCCGCGGCCAAAGATGCCATGGCGCAAATCCTGACCAACAGCAAAATGAGCGCCACCGGCCAGCGCCCCATTTGCCAGGACACCGGCATCGTCAACGTGTTTCTGAAAGTGGGCATGGACGTGCGCTGGGAAGGCTTTACCGGCAGCCTGGACGACGCCATCAACGAAGGCGTGCGCCGTGGCTACAACCACCCCGACAACACCCTGCGCGCCAGCGTGGTGGCCGATCCGCTGTTTGCCCGCAAGAACACCAAAGACAACACGCCCGCCGTGATCTTTACCGAGATCGTGCCCGGCAATAAAGTGGACATCACCGTGGCAGCCAAGGGCGGCGGCTCGGAAAACAAGTCCAAGATGGTCATGATGAACCCCAGCGACAACCTGGTGGACTGGGTGCTGAAAACCGTGCCCACCATGGGCGCTGGCTGGTGCCCACCCGGCATGCTGGGCATCGGCATTGGCGGCACCGCAGAAAAAGCCGTGCTCATGGCCAAGGAAAGCCTGATGGACGACCTGGACATGTACGAGCTGCAAGCCAAGGCCGCCAGCGGCGCCGCGCTCGATGACGTGGAAAAACTGCGCCTGGAGCTGTTTGACAAAGTCAACGCCCTCGGCATTGGTGCCCAAGGCCTGGGCGGCCTGACCACCGTGCTGGACATCAAGATCAAGATGTACCCCACGCACGCCGCCAGCAAGCCCGTGGCCATGATCCCCAACTGCGCTGCCACGCGCCACGCGCACTTTGTCATGGACGGCTCCGGCCCCGTCTACCTCACGCCCCCCAGCCTCGACCTGTGGCCCAAGATTGACTGGGAACCCGACTACAACAAGAGCAAAAAGGTCAACCTCGACACGCTCACCAAGGAAGAAGTGGCCAGCTGGAAGCCCGGCGACACCCTGCTGCTCAACGGCAAGATGCTCACGGGGCGCGATGCCGCGCACAAGCGCATCCAGGACATGCTGGCCAAGGGCGAGAAGCTGCCCGTCGATTTCACCAACCGCGTGATTTACTACGTCGGCCCGGTCGATCCGGTCAAGGGCGAGGCCGTCGGCCCCGCAGGCCCCACCACCGCCACCCGCATGGACGGCTTCACCGACATGATGCTGGCGCAAACCGGCCTGATTGCCATGGTTGGCAAAGCCGAGCGCGGCCCGGTGGCCATCGAGAGCATCAAAAAGCACCAATCGGCCTACCTGATGGCGGTGGGCGGCGCCGCCTACCTGGTGTCCAAGGCCATCAAAACCGCCAAGGTGGTGGGCTTTGAAGACCTGGGTATGGAAGCCATCTACGAATTTGACGTGGTGGACATGCCCGTCACCGTGGCCGTGGACGCAGGCGGCACCAGCGCCCACATCACCGGCCCCGCAGAATGGCAAAAGCGCATCGCCTCGGGCGAGTTCAAGGGCATTGAAGTGGCTGCGGCCTAACGCCAGCGCATTGGCCAAGGTCCTGTCAGAAACCGCCTTCGGGCGGTTTTTTCGGGCCCATGCCGATTTTTAAATGCTTTTTTGACTTTCCTGTCGCCTTTTGCCATGCAGCCTGCCTCGTCTCCGATTGGTGTTTTTGACAGCGGCGTGGGCGGGCTGAGCGTGTTGCAAGCGCTGCGTGCCGAGTTGCCGCACGAGCGCTTTGTCTACCTGGCCGATACGGCCTACGCACCCTACGGCGAGCGCGGCGATGTTTTTGTGGCCGCACGCACGCATGCCATTGCGCAGTTTCTGCACACGCAGCACCACATCAAGGCCCTGGTGGTGGCCTGCAACACGGCCACGGCGGCGGCCATCCACGAGCTGCGATCGCGCTACCCGGATATGCCGACCATCGGCGTCGAGCCCGCACTGAAGCCAGCCATAGCGCACAGCCGCACCGGTCGCATTGGCGTGATAGGTACCCGGGGCACGCTGGGCAGCGCCAAATTTGGCAGGCTGCTGGCGTCGCTGCAAGACCAGGCTGAATTCATCGTGCAACCCTGCGACGGGCTGGCCCACGCCATTGAATGCAGCACGGCCAGCCTCCCAACCGAGGCGCCCTCAAACGCTACAGAAATAAGAGCACTGTGCGCACGCTACACGGGAGCTATGGGCCGTTTTGGCACTGAACCAGGTGAGATAGACACGCTGGTTCTGGGCTGCACGCACTACGTGTTTGCACAAGACACATTGCGCAACCTGCTGGGCCCACAGGTGCAGTTGATCGCCACGGGCGAACCTGTGGCGCGGCACACGCGGCGCCTGCTGCAAGCCAGTGGCAACCTCAGCCCGGCCTCCAGTCCAGCCCCGACCATGCCCAACGATGAGCGCATTCAACTGCTGACCACGGGGCCGCTTGTATCCCTGCAAACGGCCGCTGCGCGCTGGCTGCAGTTGCCTGCACAGTGCTGTGGCACGGTAGATTTGCCCACCACATGACACCCGTGCTGCACCTCTCAATTTGAGGTCAAATCGGCCTCAAACACCCGTGCAATGGGCGCCACGAGCTACAAAAATCATAGCTCCTGAGCATCCCACAAACGCTCACCCGAGTGCTCCAGATGGGTCAGGTACAGGCGCAGGTCAAACTCGTACTGGTGGTAAGCGGGCTCCATGTACTCACAAAGCTGGTAGAAGGCTTTGTTGTGCTCACGCTCGCGCAGATGGGCCAGTTCATGGACGACGATCATGCGCAAAAATGCCTCGGGCGCCTGCTTGAACAGCGCGGCAATGCGGATTTCGTGCTTGGCCGCCAAACGGTTGCCCTGTACGCGCGACACCGTGGTATGCAGCCCCAGCGCATGGCGCACGACGTGGATTTTGCTGTCAAACACCACCTTGTTGACCGCATCGGCGTTGCGCAGGTGGCTGGTTTTCAACGCGGTGGTGTATTGGTACAGCGCTTTGTCGGTGCGCACGCTGTGTGCCTGGGGGTATTTGCGCTGCAACAGCGTGGCCAGCGCCGCCTTGCCCTGCCCCATCAGGCTGCGCACCTGATCCTGCACCGTACCGGGGTAGGCTTGCAGATAGGGCAAATCACTGTGCATGGTGCTTGCGGGCCTGGAGTACGGCCCGCCCAAGGTCAGTGCAGATGGCGCGGACGGCGCCCACCGCCACCGCCGTGGCCGCCACCCGAGCCACCAGGGCCACGCGGCGGCTTGCCGATCTCCAGCGAGTTGACGAGGGCATCAAAACGCTGGGTAAACAACTTGTCGATTTCGGAGACAACGCCACCCAGCTCGGAGCCATCAAAGTGGCGCTCCATCATGTTCACCACGTCTTGCACCAGCAAATCGCGCTGCACTTGCATGATGGCGGCCGGCGTGGGCCCGACAAAGAGCATGACGAAGTCATCGCGCGATTCGGCATCGCTGTCTTCTTCGTCTTCATCAAACTGGGCATCGTAGAACGTGACTTCAATGGCTGCGCCTTGTTCGGACAGCTCATTGAGGCTCATGCACATTTCATCCAAGGACTGGCGGAAATCATCGTCACCGCGCACCGTCCAGCACATTCTCAGCACATGCTCTTTGGCGTCGAACTTGATGCCTGGCTCTTCTTCATAGGCACTGGCAGCACCATCGGCCAGCGAGCGCGCACCTGCATACGTCCACAGGGGCTTGAGCGCCTCTTGCAATTGCTCATACCGTGCATCAGGGCGCAGCAACACCTCACCATGCACATGAATCTCAAAAGGAGCGTTGTAATTTGACATGATTGAATCGCAGCCCCGGGAGCGAAAGCCGCCTTATGTAGTTTGCTGCCGTGTGAAATGCGTCTGTGGTGCCCCGAGCCGGGGTCGAACCGGCACGCTCCTTTTCAGGAAAGCGGCGGATTTTAAGTCCGCAGTGTCTACCAATTTCACCATCGGGGCCCTCGAGAACCAAGGGCATCGCAACTGTCTTAGTGGCAGACCTGAATCTGCGTCACCCCAAAGAAAAAGGGAAGCTTAAGCTTCCCTTTTATAAATGGAGCGGGAAAAGAGTCTCGAACTCTCGACCTCAACCTTGGCAAGGTTGCGCTCTACCAACTGAGCTATTCCCGCGTTTTAATTTTTACTGACTTTAAGTATCAGCAATTTCGCAATTTTTTTATTATGCCAGATTTTACTGCTGGTTTTTATTTTTGCCAAATTTTAAGAGCTTACATTCTGGAGGCGCGGCCCGGAGTCGAACCGGGCTAACCGGATTTGCAATCCGGGGCATAACCGCTTTGCTACCGCGCCAGAGAAAACCATTCTTCATGAGAAAAGGGAAGCATTTGCTCCCCTTTTCAAAATTTGGAGCGGGAAAAGAGTCTCGAACTCTCGACCTCAACCTTGGCAAGGTTGCGCTCTACCAACTGAGCTATTCCCGCATTTACCGAAGCTTTGTATTGTACTACATTTGCTGCGATGACGTTATTGTAACGCAATTTTTGGCACTTTTCAGAAAAAACTTCAGTGTTTGATGGAATCTGGAAGAAGCGGGGCTTCCACCTTCTCCACTGCCGCAGACACCACCACCACAGCCGCCTCTTCAGCGGTCAAAGGCACAGGCTTGCGCTCCAAGGCGATGTCCAAAACTTTGTCGATCCACTTAACGGGAACGATGTTGAGACCACTTTTCACGTTATCCGGTATCTCTTGCAGATCTTTGACGTTCTCTTCCGGAATCAACACTGTCTTGATGCCACCGCGCAATGCGGCCAGCAGCTTCTCCTTGAGCCCGCCAATAGCAGTGACTTCCCCGCGCAGGGTGATTTCGCCGGTCATGGCCACATCGCCACGCACAGCGATACCTGTCAGCGCCGAAACGAAAGCCGTAACCATAGCTGCACCCGCACTGGGCCCATCCTTGGGCGTCGCACCGTCTGGCACATGGATGTGAACATCTTTCTTTTCAAAGTCTTCGTTCTTGATGCCCAACGCACGCGCGCGGCTGCGCACCACAGTGCGCGCAGTTTCCACCGATTCTTTCATCACGTCACCCAGCGAACCTGTGCGGGTAATGACGCCTTTGCCAGGCATGGTGGCAGCTTCGATCGTGAGCAAATCACCGCCCACTTCCGTCCAGGCCAAGCCAACGACCTGACCGATCTGATTTTGCAACTCAGCACGGCCATAGGTGTACTTGCGCACACCCAGATAATCCGGCAGGCTGTCGGCTGTCACCACGACCTGCGGCTCCAGCTTTTTCAGTTGCAAGCCCTTGACCACCTTGCGGCAGATTTTGGAAAGCTCACGCTCCAACGAACGAACGCCAGCCTCACGGGTGTAATAGCGCACCACATCGCGCACTGCCGATTCGGTAATGTCAAGCTCTTCAGACTTCACACCATTGTTCTTGAACTGCTTGGGCAGCAGATACTTCATCGCGATACTGGTCTTTTCGTCTTCGGTATAGCCCGACAAACGAATAACCTCCATGCGATCCAGAAGCGCAGGTGGTATGTTCATGGAGTTGGAAGTTGCCACAAACATCACGTCACTGAGATCAAAATCGACCTCCACGTAATGGTCGCCAAACTTGTGGTTCTGCTCCGGGTCCAGAACCTCCAGCAAAGCACTGGATGGGTCACCCCGGAAGTCTGTACCCAACTTATCGATCTCATCCAACAAGAACAACGGGTTACGCGCACCTGCTTTTGTCAGGCTTTGCAATACCTTGCCTGGCATAGCGCCAATATAAGTACGGCGGTGGCCACGGATCTCCGCCTCATCACGCATACCACCCAAGGCCATACGGACGTACTTACGCCCCGTAGCCTTGGCAATCGACTGTCCAAGAGAGGTTTTACCCACCCCTGGTGGACCGACAAGGCACAAAATAGGCGCCTTCACCTTGTCCACGCGCTGTTGCACAGCAAGATATTCCAGAATACGGTCTTTGACTTTGTCCAAACCATAGTGGTCTTCATTGAGTACCACTTCGGCATTGCCCAGATCATGCTTGATTTTGGTTTTTTTGCTCCAAGGCAACCCGACCAGCACATCAATATAGTTGCGCACCACAGTTGCTTCTGCTGACATAGGGGACATGAGTTTGAGCTTCTTCAGCTCACTCTCTGCCTTTTTGCGCGCATCGACGGGCATTCTCGCGAGCTTGATCTTTTGCTCTATTTCCTCAATGTCGGCGCCTTCCTCACCTTCTCCCAGCTCTTTCTGGATAGCTTTGACTTGTTCGTTAAGGTAGAAGTCGCGCTGATTTTTTTCCATTTGGCGTTTGACACGCCCACGGATTTTTTTATCTACGTTCAGGATATCCACTTCCCTGTCAAGCTGGTCAAACAGATTCTCCAGCCGCAGCTTCACATCCGACAGATCCAGGACAGCCTGTTTGTTTTCCAGCTTGAGCGGCAGATGCGCAGCAATCGTGTCGACCAATCGCCCCGGATCATCAATGCTGGAAATGGAAGTGAGAATTTCCGGGGGAATCTTCTTGTTCAGTTTGACGTATTGGTCAAACTGCTGCATGACAGCGCGACGCAAAGCCTCAATCTCGCTGGGCTTGTTATCTGCCTGTTCTGGCTCTACCGGAACCGTCGTGGCCACAAAATGCGTCTGCACATCTTCAATTGACTGCACCAAAGCACGCTGCTGCCCCTCCACTAGCACCTTGACGGTGCCATCCGGAAGCTTGAGCATTTGCAAGATGGTAGAGACGCAGCCCACATCAAACATGTCCGCAATCGAAGGCTCGTCCTTGGCTGCAGCTTTCTGGGCCACCAGCATAATCCGGCGATCAGCCTCCATGGCCAACTCAAGGGCCTTGATGCTCTTGGGCCGCCCCACAAACAGGGGAATGACCATATGGGGAAACACAACCACATCGCGCAGCGGCAACAGCGGCAACTCGATAGGCGTGGCGGGTAAGGGAGTATGTCCGGACATGGAAAGCCTCATGAAACTGGATGGAATATGGTCCGCAGACAGGAATTTTCAACCTGCCAGCACGTCTGTACTGGCGTAAGGGTTGATTAACAAGAGAGGCACAACGTCCACAACAGGACTATCAAGCCTGCTTGACTGCTTCGCGGTAAACCAGCAACGGAGACTTGTTTTCTTCAATAGTGGACTCGTCCACCACCACCTTTTCGACGTTGCTGGAGGTGGGCAAATCGAACATCGTGCCAATCAGTGCCTGCTCCAGAATAGAGCGCAATCCACGTGCTCCCGTTTTGCGTGCCAGTGCCTTGCGGGCAATCGCTTTCAAAGCGGCAGGACGAATTTCGAGCTCTGCGCCCTCCATGGCCAGCAATTTGCTGTATTGCTTGACCAAGGCGTTTTTTGGCTCCGTCAGAATCTGCACCAAGGCGTCTTCGCTCAATTCAGTCAACGCAGTCACCACAGGCATGCGCCCCACCAACTCCGGGATCAGACCAAATTTGATCAAATCTTCAGGTTCGATTTCCGAGAAAACGTCAGACAACGAACGCTGCTGCTTGCTCTTGACTGCTGCGCCAAAACCAATACCAGAAGCTTCCGTACGATTTTCAATGACCTTTTCCAATCCGGCAAACGCACCACCACAAATGAACAGGATGTTGGTGGTGTCAATCTGCAAGAAGTCCTGGTTAGGATGCTTGCGCCCACCTTGCGGAGGCACGCTGGCCATGGTGCCTTCAATCAGTTTGAGCAGCGCCTGCTGCACACCTTCGCCGGACACATCGCGGGTAATGGATGGGTTGTCTGCCTTGCGTGAAATCTTGTCGATCTCATCGATATAGACAATGCCGCGCTGCGCGCGCTCGACCTCGTAATTGCAGCTTTGCAGCAACTTGGCGACGATGTTTTCTACGTCTTCACCTACATAGCCCGCTTCGGTCAGTGTGGTGGCATCGGCCATGACGAAAGGCACGTCCAGCATGCGCGCCAGGGTTTGCGCCAGCAGTGTCTTGCCGGAGCCCGTGGGACCAATCAGCAAGATATTGCTCTTGGCCAGTTCCACATCGTCTTTTTGGGCTTTGTCTTTATGGCGCAACCGTTTGTAGTGGTTATAAACGGCCACCGACAAAGTGCGCTTGGCCATATCCTGGCCAATGACATAGTTATCCAGATTGGCTTTGATCTCAGCCGGTGTGGGCAGGTCGCCGCGCGCATCACGACCCGCCTCGGTGCCTGGCAATTCGTCACGGATGACTTCGTTGCACAGATCAATACACTCGTCGCAGATAAAAACCGACGGGCCGGCGATCAGCTTCTTTACCTCATGCTGGCTTTTGCCACAGAAAGAGCAGTAAAGGGTTTTTTCGCTGGAAGAGCCTTTTTTATCGGCCATGGGAAGAATGCCTTGTCACGGGAATAAGTTGTCGGGATGATAACCAAATAGAAACGGCGCTTTCCCTGAGGGAAAAACGCCGTCCAGGGTGCGCATGCACGCTCAGGCGCGCTTGTCGATCACCTGATCGACCAGACCGTAGTCTTTGGCCTCTTGCGCCGTCAGAAAATAGTCGCGCTCAGTATCGCGCTCGATTTTTTCCAGTGGCTGGCCAGTGCGTTCAGCGAGTATCTTGTTCAGTTGCTCACGGGTTTTCAGGATTTCGCGGGCATGGATTTCGATCTCGGTAGCTTGGCCCTGCATGCCGCCCAGAGGCTGGTGGATCATGACCTTGGAGTTAGGCAATGCAAAGCGCTTGCCCTTGGCGCCAGCGGCCAACAAGAAAGCGCCCATGCTCGCAGCCATGCCCGTACACAGAGTGGACACGTCGGGCTTGATGAAATTCATGGTGTCAAAAATCGCCATGCCTGCACTGACCGAACCACCGGGTGAATTGATGTAGAAAGAAATATCCTTATCAGGGTTCTCGCTCTCCAGGAACAACAACTGCGCCACCACCAAATTGGCGGTATGGTCGTTCACGGGCCCCACCAGGAAAATCACGCGCTCCTTGAGAAGACGCGAATAAATGTCATAAGACCGCTCGCCGCGGCCCGACTGCTCGATGACCATCGGGATCATGCCCAGGCCTTGTGTTTCCAGTGCGCTCATGTTTTCTCCTGTCAGGCGGGTACTGTACCCACAAACGAATTGGGGCTTGTGCGCCAAAGCACAAGCCCCCGGGATGCCATTCACCTTGCAGGCTCCAGCGCTGGGAGCACTGCTTCAGCGCACTGGATCAGCCCTGGCCCATCAGCTCATCAAACGAGACTGCCTTGTCCGTCACCTGGGCTTTGCCCAGGACGAAATCGGCCACGTTATTTTCGATGACCACCGCCTCAACTTCAGCCAAACGCTGGCGGTCACCAAAATACCAACGCACCACGTCTTCAGGCTTCTCGTAGCTGGCAGCCAGCTCGTCGATGTGGGCCTTGAGTTGCTCGGGCTTGGCGTGCAACTCGTTGGCGCGTACCAACTCGGCCACCACCAAGCCCAGACGCACGCGGCGCTCTGCTTGTGGACGGAAAATGTCGGCAGGAATCTCGGCCTTGTCAGCATCCTTGATGCCTCGCTGCTTCAGGTCAGCCCGTGCAGCTTCGAGCAGGCGCTCGATTTCGGCTTGCACGCTGGCATTGGGCAGATCCAGTTCGGCCTTGGTCAGCAGCGCATCCATGACCGCTTGCTTGTTGCGGGCCATCAAGCGGAACTTGACTTCACGCTCCAGATTTTTCTTGATGTCAGCGCGCAGGCCTTCGACCGTGCCATCAGCAATACCCAGCGACTTGGCCAACGCGTCGTTGACTTCAGGCAGGTGGGCTGCTTCGATTTTCTTCAGCGTGACCAGGAAATCGGCTGTCTTGCCAGCCACATCCTTGCCGTGGTAGTCCTCAGGAAAGGCCAGCGGAAAGGTCTTGCTTTCGCCAGACTTCATGCCACGCACAGCATCTTCAAACTCTTTGAGCATCTGGCCTTCACCGACCAAAAACTGGAAGTCTTCTGCTTTGCCGCCCTGGAAGGGCTCGCCATCGAGCTTGCCTTCAAAGTCCACAGTGACACGGTCGCCGTCTTGGGCGGGCGCGTCAAGGGCACGCTGGGCAAAGCTGCGGCGCTGCTTGCGCAGGATGTCCACCGTCTTGTCGATAGCGCTGTCGTTGACTTCAGCCGTGAGTTTTTCAACTTGTGCTTCGTTCAGATCACCGATCTTGACTTCGGGGAACACTTCAAACACCGCGTCAAAAGTGACTTCACCTTCAGGTGCGCCTTCTTTTTCAGTGATGCGCGGCTGGCCTGCCACCCGCAGCTTGGCTTCGTTGGCAGCGCTGGCAAAAGCTTCGCCGACCTTGTCGTTCAGCACTTCGTACTGCACCGAGTAGCCATAGCGCTGCGACACCACATTCATGGGCACCTTACCAGGACGGAAGCCGTCCATTTTCACGGTGCGAGCCAAGCGCTTGAGGCGCGAATCAACCTCGGTCTGGATCACGGAAAGGGGCAGGCTCAGCGTGATCTTGCGCTCGAGCTTTTCAAGGGTTTCAACGGTAACGGCCATGGCTCTTCCTAATTTGTCAGTCAAACATGCCTGCTTGCCCCGAGGCGGGCGCTGTATGCGGCAAGGTCTCACATGGGTGGTGCGCGGGGGGGGACTCGAACCCCCACAGTATTGCTACCGTCAGGACCTAAACCTGGTGCGTCTACCAATTTCGCCACCCGCGCAGTCTTCAAACAAACAGGCGGCAAGGGTCAATTTGCCGCCCGCATGAAACTGGTCAACTTTCGATTTTAACCTGTTGCAGAGCCATTAGCAGCCACCTGGTACTTCAGGTGGTGGTCGGCGCACCCGGAACCAGGCGGCATACATGGCGGGCAGCGCCAGCAAGGTCAGTACCGTCGCCACCACCAGCCCGCCCATGATGGCCACGGCCATAGGACCCCAGAACACGCTGCGTGAGAGCGGAATCATGGCCAGCACTGCCGCTGCAGCTGTCAACACAATGGGGCGCAGGCGGCGCACTGCCGACTCAACGATGGCGTCCCAGGCGGGCACACCGCGCGCGCGGTCTTGCTCAATCTGGTCAATCAAAATCACTGAATTGCGCTGGATCATGCCCATCAGTGCAATCACGCCCAGCAGCGCCACAAAGCCGAAAGGCCGGTTCAGCAGCAGCAGCGCACCCGCCACTCCAGCAATGCCCAGCGGGCCGGTCAAAAACACCAGCATCGCGCGGCTGAAGCTGTGCAATTGCAGCATCAGCAGCGTGAAGGTGATGAACAGCATGATGGGCACGCCCGCCGCAATCGACGACGAGCCCTTGGAGCTTTCCTCCACCGCCCCTGCCACCTCAATGCGGTAGGCGTTCTGGCCAGCGTTATGCCAGGCGGCCTCAATCTGGCGCAGTTGCGGCAACAGCGCCTGCGTCACCGTGGCGCCTTGCAGGCCCTCGACCACATCGCCTTGCACCGTGATGGCGTAATCGCGGTTCTCGCGCCACATCACCCCCGGCTCCCAGGTGAATACCGGCTTGGCAATCTGCGTCAGTGGAATGGACTGGCCCGAGGCCGTAGGCAGGTAGGCATTGGCAATGTCGGTGATAAAGCGGCGCTCGTGCTCAGGCTGGCGCAGCACGATGTCGATGAGCTTGTCGCCCTCGCGGTACTGCCCCACTTGGGCGCCCGACTGCATCACCTTGGAGGCCTGGGCAATCGACTGGCTGCTCACGCCCAGCGCACGCGCCTTGGCCTGGTCAATCTCCAGGCGCAGCACCTTGACCGACTCGTTCCAGTTGTCGTTCACGCCGCGCATTTGTGGCGCAGCGCGCAGCGCCTCTTTGACTTCATCGGCCCGCGCACGCAGCACAGTCGGGTCGGTGCCCACCACGCGAAATTGCACCGGGTACGGCACTGGTGGCCCGTTGGGCAGCAGCTTGACGCGGCCACGCACCTCGGGAAATTCCGTGGCCAGCAGCGCAGGCAGCTTGACGCGCAGCGCCTCGCGCACCGCCAAATCCTGCGACAGCACGATGAACTGCGACACGTTGGTCTGCGGAAACACCTGGTCCAGCGGCAGGTAAAAACGCGGCACGCCCGAACCCACCCAGGTGCTCACGCTGGCCACGCCCGGCTCGGCGCGCAGGCGCGCTTCCACGCGGCGCGTGACCTCCTCGTTGCCCGCAAACGATGTGCCCTCTGGAAACCACACATCCACCAGAATTTCAGGCCGGCTTGAATCCGGGAAGAACTGCTGCTGCACCCGGCCCATGCCGACAATGCCCAGCGCAAAAATCAGCACCGTCACGCCGATGGTGATCCAGCGGTGCTCCACGCACCAATGCACTGCGCGGCGAAAGGCGGTGTAGAACGGGCTGTCAAACACCTCGTGCGGGTCGGCGGTGATGCCATCGGCCACGCCCGGGCCGGCGGGCAGCAGCTGCACGTGGGCGGGCGTTTTGAGCAGCAGCGTCCCCAAGTAGGGCACAAAATACACCGACACAATCCACGACAGCACCAGCGCAATCACCGTCACGGCAAAGATGGCAAAGGTGTATTCGCCCGTGACCGATTTGGCGATGCCGATGGGCAAAAAGCCCGCTGCTGTGATCAAGGTGCCCGTCAGCATCGGGATGGCCGTGATCTCGTAGGCAAAGGTGGCGGCGCGCACCTTGTCGTAGCCCTCTTCCATCTTGCGCACCATCATCTCGACGGCAATGATGGCGTCGTCCACCAGCAGGCCCAGGGCGATGATCAGCGAGCCCAGCGAGATTTTGTGCAGGCCAATGCCCCAGTACCACATGGCCAGAAACGTCACCGCCAGCACCAGCGGAATGGTGATGCCAACTACCAGCCCGGGTCGGGGGTCAATGTACCAGCGCTTGTACCAAGGGTGGTGGCCGCTGCGCTGGTGCAAGCCCAGGGCAAGGAAACTCACGGCCAGCACAATCACCACGGCCTCGATCAGCACTTTGACAAACTCATTGACCGAACTGGCTACCGCCTTGGGCTGATCTTGCACGTTGACCAACCGCACACCGGCGGGCAATTGCTTGGCGATGCGATCGGTGGTGGCGTGCAGCGCCTTGCCCAGGGCAATGATGTCACCGCCCTTGGCCATGGACACGCCCAGCGCAATCACCTCCTGGCCCTGGTGGCGCACCTTGACGTTGGGTGGATCCACATAGCCGCGCTGCACCTCGGCAATGTCCGACAGGCGCAGCTGGCGCCCCGAGGCACCGCGAATCGGCATGGCGCGCAGCTCGTCAATGGCATTGAACTGCCCCCCTACGCGCACCTGCACCACATCTTGTGGCGTCTGCACGGCACCAGCGTTTTCGACCGCGTTTTGCTGGCCCAACTGTGCCAGCACCTGGTTCATGTCCAGACCCAGCTGCGCGAGGCGCTTTTGCGAGATTTCGACAAACAGCTTCTCGTCCTGCACGCCAAACAGCTCTACCTTGGCCACATCGGGCACGCGCAGCAGCTGCTGGCGCACATCGTCGGCAAAGTTTTTCAGCTCGGCGTTGCTGAAGCCGTCGGCCTCCAGCGCGTAGATGACGCCGTAGACGTCGCCAAAGTCGTCATTGAAGAACGGCCCCTGCACGCCCTGGGGCAAGGTGTAGCGCATATCGCCCACCTTTTTGCGCACGGCATACCAGACGTTGGCCACCTCGCTGGCCTTGGAGGAGTCTTTGATCTGAAAGATGATTTGCGACTCGCCCGGCTTGGAATAGCTGCGGATTTTGTCGGCGTAAGGCACCTCTTGCAGCGTGCGTTCGATCTTGTCGGTGACCTGCTCGGCCACCTGCTGCGCAGTGGCGCCGGGCCAGTAGGTACGCACCACCATGGCACGGAAGGTGAACGGCGGGTCTTCATCCTGCCCCAGCTGGAAATAGGCCCCCACGCCCATCAGCAAGAGCACCACCATCAGGTAGCGCGTCAGGGCCGGATGGTCGAGCGCCCATTTGGAAAGGTTGAAACCCGGTTTTGGTTGCACTGGCGTCATGGTCGGCTCACGGCTGGGAAGCAGCGGGGATGGCACCAGAGGCCGCAGCAGGCGCAAGGGTCAGGTCTTTGGGCGCTACTTTTTCAGGAGCTGCTTGCGCTGCACTGGCGGGCGTTTGAGCCCATTTTTGCTCATATACCGTCACCTTCTGCCCCGGCGAGAGCACATGCACGCCCGTGGCCACCACCTGCATGCCCGGCGCCAGGCCCGCAGCCACCACGGCGGCGTTGCCATCGGCCGTGGCGATTTGCACATCCTGCGAGCGCACGGTACTGGTGGCCGGGTCGTACACCCACACCGCCGTGCCCTGGCCCTGCTGGCGCAGCGCCGTGGTGGGCAGCGTGATGGCCGGTATGCCCACATGGCTGAGCACCTGCGGCGTGACGTACACCGTGGCCCCCAACGCGGGTGCCGTGGCGGCGTCTATGCCCACTTTGACGGCAAAGGTGCGCGTCACCGGATCGGCGCTGGCGGCCACCTCACGCACCCGCCCTTGCAGCGGCGCACCGCCTGCCCAGGCGCGCACGCCCACGGCCTGGCCCACCTGTATCTGCGCCACTTTGTCCTCGGGCACGGCAAACACCACATCGCGCGCACCGTCCTGGGCAATGCGCACCACCGGCGTGCCCGCCGCCACCACCTGGCCGGGCTCGGCCTCAATGGCGGTGACCACGCCCGCCACATCGGCCAGCAGCCGCGTGTACTGCGCCTGGTTACCCTGGGCCGACGACTGCGCACGCGCCTGCGCCAGCGCAGCCTGGGCGGCCTGGAGCGTGGCCTCGCGGCGCTGCAACTCGGCGCCGCTGATGAAATTCTGGTTTTTCAGGGCGGCATAGCGCTGCAAATCAGCTGCGGCCAGATCACGCTGGGTTTGCGCAGCGCTGACCTGGGCCTGCGCGGCCTGCGCGGCCAACTGGTAATCCTGCGGATCGAGCTGCGCCAGCACCTGACCGGAGCGCACGCGCTGGCCCAGCTCGGCCTGGCGCTGGACGATCTTGCCCGCCACCCGAAAGCCCAGGCGCGACTCCACACGCGCACGCACCTCGCCCGCATACTCCACCTGCGACTGCAATGCCCCCACGCCCACCGTCAGCAGTTTGACTGCACGCACTGGCTCGGGCAGCGGCTCGGGCCGCGAACAGCCGGTCAGCCAACCGGCTGCGGCACACAGAAAAAAAACCCCACAACGGGGCCACGGTGCGATCAAAGTGCGCATGAAAAAGTCCGGTGAAAAAATTACTGACTGACTGGTTAGTAATCTAGAGGATACCTGCCTGCGCTGTCAAGCGACAATCCACACCGTGAACACCCAGCCCGCCCCCATCACCCACTACGAGAACTTTCCGGTCGCCTCGCTCTTGTGCCCGCCGCACCTGCGCGCGCCCATCGCCGCCATTTACGCCTTTGCGCGCACCGCCGACGACCTGGCCGACGAGGGCGACGCCAGCACCGCGCAGCGCCTGGCCGACCTGGCCGCCTACCGTGCCGACCTGCACGCCATCGCCGCAGGCACAGCACCCTCGGCGCGCTGGGCCAGCGTGTTTGTGCCGCTGGCACCGGTGCTGCGCCAGACACAGTTGCCCGTGCCGCTGCTGGACGACCTGCTCAGCGCCTTTGCCCAGGACGTGCGCAAAACCGCCGCAGCCGCTGGCTACGCCGACCGCGCCGAGCTGCTGGACTACTGCCGCCGCTCGGCCAACCCGGTCGGGCGGCTGCTGCTGCACCTCTACGGCGTGAACAGCCCCGAGGCGCTGCAAGAGAGCGACGCCATCTGCACCGCGCTGCAACTGATCAACTTCTGGCAAGACCTGAGTGTGGATATTCCGCGCGGGCGCTTTTACCTGCCCGATGCCGACTGCGCCACCCACGGCGTGCAGCGCGCCGATTTATTGCCCCTGCACAGCATGCCAAATACTACTGAATTAATAGCTGCCAGCGCAGACTGGGCAAGGGCTACCATGCTAAAAGGTGCAAAACTGGTACACCGCCTGCCCGGGCGCGCTGGCTGGGAGCTGCGCCTGGTGGTGCAAGGCGGTTTGCGCATCCTCGACAAGATAGACGCGCCACGCGGCGCCAGCCTGCACACCCGCCCCCGTATCCGCGCCTGGGACGGCCCGCTGATGCTGGCGCGCGCACTGCGCATGTGAACGCGCCTGTGCGAGACGCTGTTGGCAGGCTCAGGCCAGGCGCGCCAGCAGCTGCGGCGTGCCATCAGTGCCCGTGAACACCAGATCACCGCCAGCGTCCAGGGCAAACACACCGCGATCAAACTCGCGGCGCAGGCGGGCCGTGAGCTTGCACAACGACAACTCCACCGCCCCCGCCGTACCCACCGCCACCTCCAGGCGCGCGGCGCGCGTGGCCTCCAGCTCTTTTTCCAGCGCCTCGCGCTCTTTCAAGGACTTGCCCCACACCAGCACCGCCTGCTGCCACGAGGCCCGGGCCCGCTCCAGAATGCCTTTGGGATCGGCCACCTTGAGTTGCTTGATCAGTTGCTCCAGCCGCGTCTCCTGGGCTTTTTCTTCGTCGATGCGCTTGAGCAAGGCGGCGTACTGCTCTTCCAGCGCCCGGTTCACGCCCAGCACCACCTTGGTGGCACCCGCCTTGTCCGAGCCCAGGGTGGACACGCGCACCAGCATGGTTGCCGTGGCCACGCCTCCAATCAAACGCCCCTTTTGGCGCGAGCCCGCGCCCACAATGATCTGGTTGAGCGAATCAAGCTCGCACTCCAGGGCCATGTCCTTGATGGCAATCACGGTGCCAGCATGGATTTTGACGCCCTCGGCAAACCGCACTGTCACCGAGCCACCGGCCCGCAGCGCAGAGCGGCCAATCACCCCGCCCGCTACCTGGATGTTGCCGCCCGCCTCCAGCATGCCCGAGTCCACCATGCCATCGACCACGATGTCGCCACTGGCCACCACCTTCATGCCCTGCACCACCTCGCCCGTAACGTGGACGTTGCCATCAAAGTGGATGTTGCCCGTGGCCATGTTGACTTCTTTGAAGCGCACCACAGGCTCCACCGTCACGCCGCAATCGACCCGCACCGGCTGCCCGCTGACGGCGGCCACCAGCACGCAGGGGTCGTCGCTGGAGACTTCAGCGCCGCTCAGGCCTGCGGCAAAGTGCCGGTCTTTGCCCGGCTGGGCCTTGACCACGCCGCCCTTGACGCTGTGGCCATCAATGCCTGCGGTGGCCGGAGTGCGCCGCATCAGCGCATCGCCGGGCTGCACTGTCTCGATGGCGCCGCGTTCGCGGTAGTCGATCAGGCCGTTCTCGTCGAGTGTGGGCTCGCGGTTCACGGTATGCGGCACCAGGTCTTCAAAGACAGCGTCTGCGCCATCCTGGGCATGTATCCCCCGGGCCACGATGACATGGCTGCAACTGCCCTTTTGGCAGGCCTGCGACACGGCCGTCTGGTCAATGCCAAACACCACACCGGCCAGGGTCAGGGCCTGCAAGGCCTGTTCTGGCGCAGCAGGCTTGCCACCCACGGGCGGGATGATGCTGAGCGTGGCCGTCATGCCATCGGAACTGGTGTGAACCTGGTACTCGGCGTCCAGGCGCTGCGCCAGCTGGATACCAAAAGGCTCCTGCTGCACATTGCACATCTCGGCCGCGCTGGCGATGGCCTCGGCATCGAGCCGGCAATCGCCGTAGCCTTCTTGCACCAGCAGTTGGTGCAAGGTGGCAGCGTCCATGGCAGCGCGCCCCTGCACAGGCTGCGAAACCAGCAAAATCTGGCCATCGGCTTCATTGAACGTAATGCCGGGAAAGTGGATTGCGGACATATGTCTCTCTGATTTCTTATGAGTGGGTCAGCGCCTGGGGGGCGCGCTTGCGCTGCGGGGCTATCGCCTGCGGTCTGCTGCCAGACTGCAAAGTAAATGAAGCGGCCAGACCAGCGAGCTGGCGCGACTGCTCCTGCAAGGCGCTGGAGGCGGCAGAGGTCTGCTCTACCAGTGCGGCGTTTTGCTGCGTCACACCGTCCAGGTCCGCCACCGCCTGGTTGATCTGCGCCAGGCCAGAAGACTGCTCACGGCTGGCCGAGGCGATCTCGCCCACGATGTCAGCCACGCGCTGGATGCCCGTCACGATCTCCTGCATGGTGGCGCCGGCCTGGGCCACCTGCTGGCTGCCCACGCCCACTTTGTCCACGGAGTTGGTGATGAGGGCACGCACCTCTTTGGCCGCTTCGGCACTGCGCTGGGCCAGGCTGCGCACCTCAGAGGCCACCACGGCAAAGCCCCGGCCCTGCTCACCCGCGCGCGCGGCCTCGACGGCAGCGTTCAGGGCGAGGATGTTGGTCTGGAATGCAATGCCGTCGATCACGCTGATGATGTCCACGATCTTGCGCGAGGAAGCATTGATGGCCTCCATGGTGTCCACCACCTGCGCCACCACAGCCCCGCCGCGCTCGGCCACGCCGGTGGCGGCCACGGCCAGCTGGTTGGCCTGGTTGGCGCTGTCGGCGTTGTGCTGCACCGTGCCCGAGAGCTGCTCGGTGGCCGATGCTGTCTGTTCCAGCGAGCTGGCCTGCGCCTCGGTGCGATCGGACAAATCCTGCGTGCCCGTGGCCACCTCGGAGGCCGCACCGGCAATGGCGTCGGCACCACCGCGCACCTGGCCGATGGCGTTGTGCAGATTGGTGCGCATGGCTTCAACCTGGCCGAGCAGGGAGGCGATTTCATCGCTGCCGCTGCAAACCACCGACTGCGACAAATCGCTGTTGGCAATGGCCGCCGTGGCCTCACCGGCCTGGCGAAAACCCGAGCGCAGGCGCGACAGCAGCGTCAGCGACAGCACCGAGGCCGGAACACCGCCCAGCACCGTGGTCAGCACAAACACCAGCAGGGCGATGTTGTAGCGGTGCTCGGCGTCCTGGTAGGCCGCATCAGCGCGCGAAACCTGGTAGTCGCGGAACGCGGCCATGGACTTGATCAAGGCCTCGCCCTCGGTGCGGCTGGCTTCCAGGAAGCGTTCCATCACCTGCGGATTGAAATCTTCTGCCTTGATGGCGTCGAGGGTGGGGCGCAATTTGTCGCGCCAGGCGTTGCGCAGGCCCTGCTGGGTCTGGAGCAACTGCTGCGCCCGGGCATCGGTGGCTGCGCCGGCTTCGATCTCTTTGTTCAGCACGCCAGCCCGCGCCTGGTTATCGGCAATGGTTTGCAGGTGCAGGCTGGTAGGGTGGGAATGGACAGCCGCCAGAGGGCTGTCGGGCGCGTGCTGAAAGGCCAGCAACACCTGCATGCGCGTTTGCAACTGAATTTGTATGTTTTCTTCGGCCAGCAGCGCCCAGTGCATGGCCTCGGTGTGCACCGTCTTGAGGCTGTCACGGGCCGACACCAGCCCCCAGAGACTGACCGCCACCACTGCCGTGAAAGATATCCAATACGCCAAAAGCACGACGACAAAACGCTGTGTGATGCGCAGGTTGTTCAGCATGGGGGGCCTCTTGTTGTTCGAACGCGGGAATCATAGCGCTCACATCAGGACACAAAAGGGTGAAAAGCACATTTGCCATGGCCCGTTCCGCGAAGCAGCGCACCTGCCATGGGACAATCGCGCCCCATGAATCCGGAACAGTACGTCCAACAAAAAGCCGCCGCCTCGGGCAGCAGCTTCTATTACGCCTTTCTGTTCCTGCCCCGGCCCCGGCGCGCA
>NZ_JAQUAL010000189.1:0-5621 GCF_028687295.1 Simplicispira sp. | reverse complement strand
TGGCCAGCCGGGAAATCGCCCAGGGCAACCAGGATTTGTCGACCCGCACCGAACAGGCCGCCAGCGATTTGCAGTCCACCGCCATCTCGGTGGGCGAGCTGGCGGGCGTGGTGCGCGCCTCGGCGGCCTCGGCCGCCCAGGCCGATGCCCTGGCACGGCAGGCTGCCAGCACCGCACGCCAGGGCGGCGAAGTGGTCGCCAGCGTCGAGACGGTGATGGACGAAATCCTCTCGGGTGCGCGCCGCATTGCCGACATCGTCGGGGTGATCGATTCCATTGCCTTCCAGACCAACATCCTGGCGCTCAATGCGGCGGTGGAGGCGGCGCACGCCGGTTCGCAGGGCCGGGGCTTTGCTGTGGTGGCGACCGAAGTGCGCAGCCTGGCGCAGCGCGTGGTGGCCGCCGCGCACGACATCAAGCAGCTCATCGAGCTGTCGTTGGCCAGCGCCAACCACGGCTCGCAGCTGGCGCGCAACGCGGGTGAAACCATGCAGCACATCGTCACCAGCGTGCAGCGCGTGGCCGCCACCATCGGCGAGGTGGCCACCGCCGCAGGCACGCAGTCGTCAGGCATCGAGGATGTGAGCGCCGCCGTGGGCCGCCTGGACGACATGACACAGCGCAACGCCGCGCTGGTCGAGCAGTCGGCCGCCGCCGCGCAGGCGCTGGAGCACCAGGCGGTGCAGCTGGAAGAGCTGGTGGGTGTGTTCCACGGTGCGCCGTCCCAGGGGCGCCATTCGGGCGTACCCGGTGCAGCACTGAAATATGAATCAAAACAGGCTGTAGCCCTTGCAGGGCGTGCGCCAGCAGCTATGGTTATCGGAGCAACCTGAGCGAGTGGGGCGCCTGCCTGGCGTGGGCGCTGGGCAGCGTGAATCCGGTACTTTGGCTCCCGGTCTGCGCGGCCCCGGCCCGCAGGCCCGGGGATGCGTTCAGCGGCCCTCGAACGTGGGCTTGCGCTTTTCAATGAAGGCTTGCATGCCTTCTTTCTGGTCGCGCGTGGCAAACAGCAGCTGGTTGGCCTTGCGCTCCAGCATCAGCGCCGTCTCCAGCGAGGCATCGACGCCCGCCAGCACCACTTCCTTGATTTGCATGGCGGCCAGCGGCGGCATGGCGGCAATCAGCGTGGCCATTTTCAACGCCTCGGGCAGCACCTGGTCGTCGGGCAGCACCTGGCTGACCAGGCCCATGGCGCGTGCTTCTTCGGCGCCCATGGGCTTGCCCGTGAGCAGCATGCGCATGGCGTTGAACTTGCCCACGGCGCGCACCAGCCGCTGCGTGCCGCCGATGCCCGGCATGATGCCGATGCGGATTTCGGGCTGCGAGAAGCTGGCGCCTTCGCCCGCCAGGATGATGTCGCAGTGCATGGCCAGCTCGGCGCCGCCGCCAAACGCGTAGCCGCACACGGCGGCAATGATGGGCTTGGGGCAGCGCTCGATGGGCGCCCAGACGCGCTCGGTGTGGCGCTGCATGATTTCAATCGGCCCGGCGCCCTCCATGCTTTTGATGTCGCCCCCGGCGGCAAACACCTTCTCGCCCCCGGTCAGCACGATCACGCGCACGGCGGGGTTGGCGGCCAGTTGCGTGAACGCCTGCGAGAGCAGGGCTTGCAGGTGCAGGCTCAGTGCGTTGGTGGCCTGCGGGCGGTTCAGGCGCACCACGGCCACGCCTTCGTGGGGGTAGTCCACCAGCAATTCGCGGCTGTCGGCCGGGCTGGCCGGGGCGGCGCTGGCAGAAGAAGAGGGGGCAGAGGCGGAGGGGGGCGTGTCGGGGCGCATACGCAAAAGTCCTGCAAGGGTGGAAGTGGGTGCCGCGTCAACGCTCCAGGATCGCAACGCCGCAGTGCGTGGCGCGGACGGCTGCAAACCGGCATGGGGGCTGTTGGCGCGACCCCAGCATGTTCTGGTCAGGGGGGTGCTGTCACATCGTCCTTTTGGACGTATCTGCGCAGGGGTGCAATCCGTAAATTTACGGTCATGACACAGACCAGCAACAGCGATTTTGACCAGCGTGTGGTGCTTATCACCGGGGGCACCAAGGGCATAGGCCGCGGCATTGCCGAGGGCTTTCTGGCCGCAGGCGCCACCGTGGTGGTGTGCGCCCGCAGCGCCCCCGAAGCACTGCCCACGGCGGGCGCGCGCAGCGCCGAATTTGTGCCCTGCGATGTGCGCGACGCCGATGCCGTGCAGGCGCTGGTGGCGGCCATCGTGCAGCGCCACGGGCGCCTGGATGTGCTGGTGCACAACGCCGGCGGCAGTCCTCCGGTGGATGCGGCCACGGTGTCGCCGCGCTTTCACGAGGGCGTGATCCGCCTGAACCTGACGGCAGCGCTGCACATGGCGCAGGCCGCCAATGCCGCCATGCAAACGCAGGCGGGGGGCGGTGTCATCGTTTTCATTGGCAGCGTCAGCGCGCTGCGGCCCTCGCCCGGCACGGCGGCCTACGGTGCGGCCAAGGCGGCGGTGCTGAGCCTGGCCTCGTCGCTGGCGGTGGAGTGGGCGCCCAAGGTGCGCGTGGTGGCCGTCAGCCCCGGGCTGGTGCGCACCGAGCAATCGCATTTGCATTTTGGCGACGAGGCGGGCATTGCCGCCGTCGGCGCCACGATTCCCGCTGGCCGCATGGCCGAGCCTTCCGACATTGCCCAGGCCTGCCTGTACGTGGCCTCGCCACGCGCGGCCTACCTGAGCGGCACCAACCTGTTGCTGCACGGCGGCGGCGAAAAGCCCGCCTTCCTGGCTGCAGCGCAAGCACACCTTTCCTGAGACAGCGCAGCGGCGCTGGCAGGGGACTCTGAACCAAACCAACGAAGGAGCATGACCTTGGCTGAACACGAGTGGATGAATGAAGTCCGCGCCCTGGTGGGCAAGGAATACGGGCGCGTTTACGCCTGGGACAAGATCAATGCCCCCATGATTCGCCAGTGGTGCGAAGTGATGGGCGTGGATGCAACCCGCTACACCGCCGAGGGTGCCGTGATTGCGCCACCGGCCATGCTGCAGGTCTGGTGCATGGAAGGGCCGGTGGCCAACAACTACCCGCCCGGCTCGACCACCGAGAACCCCTACGAAGCCCTCAAGCTGCTGGAGGCCCAGGGCATGGCGTCGGTGGTGGCGGTGAACTCCGAGCTGACTTTTGCCCGCGATGTGCGCGAGGGCGAGCGGCTGTACTACACGACGCGCCTGGACTCCATCAGCCCCGAAAAAACCACGGCGCTGGGCACGGGCCACTTCGTCACGCTGGTGATGGCGTATTTTTCCGAGCAGCCCCAGGGCGACGAAGAAGTGGGCCAGCTGCTGTTTCGCGTGTTCAAGTTCCGCCCAGCCAACCCGGTCAAGCCGGCGGCCGACAAGCCTGCGGCCATCGCTGCCCCCAAGCGCCCGCTGCCCGGCATCAGCGATGACACGCGCTTTTTCTGGGACGGCGCACGCGCTGGCAAGCTGCTCATCCAGCGCTGCAAGGGCTGCGGCGAGCTGCGCCACCCGCCCGGCCCGGTGTGCCCCAGCTGCCATTCGTTTGAATGGGACACCGTGGAAGCGTCGGGGCGCGGCACCGTGTATTCGTTCGTCGTCATGCACTACCCCGAGGTGCCACCGTTCGACCATCCCAACCCGATCGTTCTGGTGGAGCTGGAAGAGGGCACGCGGCTGATTTCGCAGATCGTGGGCATCCAGCCGGGCGAGGTGCGGATCGGCCAGGCCGTGCAGGTGGAGTTCAACCGTTTCAACGACGGCGAACTGGTGCTGCCGCAGTTCCGTCCGGTGGCCGCTGCGGCCCAAGGAGTGGCCGCATGAACTTCCAACTGAGTGAAGACCAGCGCGCGTTTGCCGACATGGCCAGCGGCCTGTTTGACGACTACTGCGGCGATGAGCAACTGCGCGAGCACGACGCTTCGGGCGCGCCGTTCATGCAGGCGCTGTGGCAGCAATGCGTGGCTGCGGGCCTGCACACCATCCTGGTGCCCGAGGCCCAGGGCGGCCTGGGGCTGGGCATGACCGAGCTGATGGCCGTGCTGGAGCAGCAAGGCCGCGCACTGGCGCTGGTGCCGCTGTGGGAGACGCAACTGGCCGTGGCCGCGCTGGCCCAATTTGCCCCGGCGGCGTTGCCGCAGGTGCTGGACGAGGCACTGTCGGGCCAGGCGCCGCTGGCGCTGTCGCTGGCCGGGCTGGCGCAATCGCGTGGCCCCTCGCTGCACCTGGAGCGCACCGAAGGCGGCTGGATGCTGCGCGGCCAGGCCTACGCCGTGCCGCTGGGCGGCCAGGCCCGCCACGCGTTGCTGCCAGCGCAGGCCACTGATGGCCCGTGCCTGGTGCTGGTGGACTTGGCGCAAAGCGGCGTGCAGCGCACCGAGGGCACCAGCCAGCACCACCAGGGCGTGGCCGACCTGGTCTTTGGCGCCATCACGCTGGCCGCCGACCACGTGTTGCCCGTGGCCGCCACGGCCTGGACAGAGCAGCGCGCCATCGCCTGCCTGGCCGCGCTGCAACTGGGCGTGACGCAAGAGCAACTGCGCCGCACCGTCGAATACGTGAGCGAGCGCCAGCAGTTTGGCCGCGCCATTGGCAGCTTTCAGCTGGTGGCGGGCCAGATGGCCGATGGCTACATCGCCACCGAAGCCCTGCGCACCTCGGTGTGGCAGCTCGTGTACCGGCTCGATGCCGGGCTGGGCGCTGCACCGCAAGCCTTTGCCACGCGCACGCTGGCCAACGACACCGGGCACCGCACCGGCCACATGGCGCAGCACGTACACGGCGGCATTGGCGTGGACACCACCTACCCGATCCACCGCTTTCTTTTCTGGAGCCGCGCGCTCGGCACTGCGCTGGGCGGCACCGAACACCACCTGGCCCGGCTGGGCGATTGGCTGGCCGACAACGACACATTGGGATGGAAATATGACGCTGCCGAAGACAACACCCCCGAGGAGGCCCGCCATGGCGCAGTTTGACGACATTCAGCCCGGCGCAGAGCTGCCCGCACTGACCGTACCGGTGACGGTGGCGCTGGTCACTGGCGGCGCCATTGCCACGCGCGACTACTTTCCGGGCCACCACGACCTGGAGGCCGCGCGCGCACTGGGCTCGCCGCACATCTTCATGAACATCCTCACCACCAACGGGCTGGTGCAGCGCTTCGTCGAAGACTGGGCTGGCCCGCAGGCCCGTTTGTGCGATCTGAAGATCAAGCTGGGCATGCCCAACTACCCCGGCGACACGATGACGCTGACCGGCGCCGTGACCGACAAGCGTGCCTCCGACCGCACGGTCGAAGTCACGCTCAAGGGCGCCAACTCCATGGGCCACCACGTCACCGGCACGGTGCGCGTGTGCCTGCCTTGATGCCGCACTGCCAGGAGCACCCCCTTCCATGAACGATTTTTCTATTTCCGGTCGCGCCTCCATCGTGGGTTTGGGCGCCACTGAATTCTCCAAAAACTCCGGTCGCACCGAAATACGGCTGGCGATGGAAGCCACGCTGGCCGCGCTGGCTGACGCGGGCATCGACCCCAGCGAGGTGGACGGCTTTTCGTCGTACACCATCGACAAGGTGCCCGAGTACGAAATTGCCCGCCTGCTGGGCGCCAACAACGTCAAGTTCTTCTCGCAAGTGCCGCATGGCGGCGG
>NZ_JAQUAL010000188.1:0-5636 GCF_028687295.1 Simplicispira sp. | reverse complement strand
CCAGTTCTATGCCGCGCAGCGCATTGCCGACCACTGGGGGCTGTCGCGCGAAGCCATGGAAGTGTTTGCCAAAGAGAGCCACGACCGCGCCCTGCGCGCCATGGCCGAAGGGCGTTTTGACCGCGAAATCGTCCCTTTTGGCGATTTCCGCATGGATGAAACAGCGCGCGCCAGCACGCTCGAAAAACTCGCCACGCTGCAGCCGGTCGATCCCACCTACCCCAAGATCACCGCCGCCGTGTCCAGCTCGACCTGCGATGCTGCCGCTGCGGTGCTGGTGGTGTCCGAGGCAGCGCTCAAGCGTTACCACCTCACGCCGCGCGCCCGCATCCACCACCTGAGCGTGCGCGCCGACTGCCCCATCTGGCACCTGACGGCGCCCATTGCCGCCACGCAGCACGCGCTGAAAAAAGCCGGTATGAAGATCGAGGACATCGACCTGGTCGAGATCAACGAAGCCTTTGCCTCGGTGGTCATGGCCTGGCTGAAAGAAACCGGCTACCCGCACGAGCGCACCAACGTCAACGGCGGCGCACTCGCATTGGGCCACCCGCTGGGCGCTTCGGGCGCCAAGCTGATGACCACGCTGTTGCACGAGCTGGAGCGCACCGGCGGCCGCTACGGCCTGCAAACCATGTGCGAAGGCGGCGGTCAGGCCAACGTCACCATCATTGAAAGACTCTGAAACCATGCCTATCTGCAACAACCGTACCGTCATCATCACCGGCGCCGGTGGCGGCCTGGGCCGCGCCTATGCGCTGGCCTTTGCGGCCGAGGGTGCCAACGTCGTCGTCAACGACATCCGGCTGGAAGCCGCCCAGGCCGTGGTGGCAGAGGTGGCTGCCGCTGGCGGCAAGGCCATCGCCAACCATGGCGACATCACCACCATGGCCGGTGCGCAGTCCATCGTCGATGCGGCGCTGGCCGCCTTTGGCGAGGTGCATGTGCTGGTCAACAACGCGGGCATCTTGCGCGACCGCATGTTTGTCAGCCTCAGCGAAGACGACTGGGATCAGGTCATGCGCGTGCACTTGAAGGGCCATTTTTGCCTCGCCAATATCCTGGGCCGCCGCTGGCGTGACCAGGCCAAGGCAGGCAACAAGATCGATGCCCGCATCATCAACACCAGCTCGGGCGCTGGCTTGCAAGGCTCCATTGGCCAGTCCAATTACTCGGCGGCCAAAGGCGGCATTGCCGCGCTGACCCTGGTGCAAGCCGCTGAAATGGCGCGCTACGGCGTGAGCGTCAACGCGCTGGCGCCAGCAGCACGCACCTCCATGACCGAAAGCGCCATGCCCGACGTGGTCAAGCCGCCGCAGGATGGCAGCTTTGATGCCTGGGCGGCTGAAAACGTCGCGCCGCTGGTGGTTTGGCTGGGCAGCCCCCAGTCGGCCCACGTAACCGGTAAGGTGTTTGAGAGCCAGGGCGGGCGCATCTCAGTGGGCGACGGCTGGCGCACCGATGCCACCCGCGACAAGGGTGCGCGCTGGGAGCCCGCAGAGCTGGGCCCGGTGATCGACCAATTGCTGGCCCAAGCGGTGCCAGCGCAAAAAGTCTGGGGAAGCTGACATGGGCACCGAGCACACCCCTGGGGGGCGCCGCCACTTTCTCAAGACTGGCGCCGCAGCCGGGCTGGCTTTGCAAGTGGGCATGGCGACCGCTGCCGAGCCGCCAGCCAGCACCCCTGCGCTGCCCATGCCCGAGTACGAAAAGCTGGATGCGCTAGCACTCGCGTCGGCCATCCGGGAAGGCCGCCTGACAGCGCTGGAGGCACTGGAAGCTGCCATTGCCCGCGCCGAGGCGCGCAGCCAGATCAATGCGGTGGCCCTGCGCCACTTCGATCTGGCCCGCGAAAACGCACAGCGGCTGTCGCGCATGGGCCGGGCCGAGCGTGCGGCCTGGGCCCAAACGGCACCCCTGGCCGGTGTGCCCTTTGCGCTGAAGGATTTGGGCGTTGCCATGAAGGGCACCGTCACCACACAGGGCTGTGCTTTCTTCAAGGACGCGGTGGCCGACCACGATTCGACCCTGGTGCAGCGCTACCGGGCTGCCGGGTTGAACATCTTTGCCAAGACGACCACGCCCGAGTTTGGCCAGACGGCCACCACCGAGTCGCGCCTGTTCGGTCTGACGCGCAATCCGTGGAATCTGGCCTACAGCGCGGGCGGCTCGTCAGGTGGCGCGGCGGCGGCGGTGGCGGCAGGCATCGTGCCAGCGGCGCACGCCAGCGATGGCGGCGGTTCGATCCGCATTCCGTCGTCGCACTGCGGCCTGTTTGGTCTCAAGCCCAGCCGGGGCCTGGTGCCCATGGGCCCGAAGATGCTGGAAGGCTGGCTGGGCCTGTCGGCGCAAAACGTGATCAGCCGCAGCGTGCGCGACAGCGCCTTGCTGTTGCAGCTCACGCAAGGCCCCGAAGCGGGCAGCCGCACTGGCCCGCAGCCCGGTGCGTTGATCGATGCCATTACCCGCCCGCCGCGCCGACTGCGCATTGCACTGATGGAGCAAAACCCCTTTGGCGCGCCAGTCCACCCCGACTGCCTGGACGCCGTGCGCGCAGCGGCACGCCTGTGCGAATCGCTGGGGCATGTTGTGGAGATGGCCGCGCCCAAGCTGGCCATTGGCGAGATGTTTGGCAGCATGGGCATAGCCACCGCTGCGGGCATGCTGGCCAGCGTGCGCATGCGCGAAAAAGAAACCGGCCGAACAGCCCGCGAGGACGAGTTCGAGCCCCTGAACTGGCGCAGCCTGCAGCTGGCGCGCGGCTACAGCGCCGAGCAGGCCTTTACCGCCCGCACCGTGTTCGACCAGGCGGCCCGCACGGTGGATCTTTTTCTGGGCGAATACGACCTGATTTTGTCGCCGGTGACGGCGGCGCCAGCGCCCTTGCTGGGCGCCATGTCGCTAGACCAGCCTTACGAGAGTTTCGTGAAGGTGGCGATGACTGCGTCGCCTTTTACTGCCATTTTCAACATGACCGGGCACCCGGCCATGTCGGTTCCGCTGCACTGGAATGGGGCCGGTATGCCGATTGGCGCGCAGTTTGCCGCGCCCTTTGGCGCCGAAGCCACCTTGCTGGCGCTGGCCGCGCAGCTGGAGCAGGCCGCGCCCTGGAAAGACCGACGGCCTGTGCTGTAGCGCAGTGCTGCCCCAGCGCAGCAGGCCCTGAATCCCCTTTCTTTTCTTGATGGACGCCTTGTATGGATCTTTCCCTCAGCGACGAGCAGCAACAAATTGCCGACAGTGCTGCCACTTTTCTGGCCGAAGCCAGTGCCATGCCCGCTGTGCGCACCACCAGCCAGAGTGCCAGTGGCCTGGATGCCGGGCTGTGGCGTGGCATGGCCGAACTGGGCTGGTGCGGCGTACACCTGCCCGAGGAGGCTGGTGGCCTGGGGCTGGGCTTGGTCGAGTTGGTGCTGCTGCAAGAGCAGCTGGGTCGGCGCCTGGCCTGCGTGCCTTTTTTCGATAGCGTGGCGCTGGCCGCCACCGTGCTGCGGCAGTTGCCCGCCAGCCCGCTGGCGCAAGACTGGCTGCATCTGCTGGCCACCGGCGAAGCCATCGCTGCCCTGGCGCTGCCCGTGCCCCCTGGCGCTGGCGCAGCGGCCCGGGCCGAGCGCACCGATACCGGCTGGACGCTGAGTGGCCACTGGCCGCAGGTGGGCTCTGCCGCCCTGGCCGATGTTTTGCTGCTGCCCGCGCACACGGCCAGTGGCCAAACCGTTCTGTTTGCCGTGCCCGCCGATGCGCCGGGTGTGCAGCGCCAGCCACTGGCCACGCTGGACGCCACGCGCCGCATGGCGGTGGTGAATTGCCAAGATGTGGCGCTGCCTGCCACGCACTGCCTGGCCCAAGGCGCCGCGCTGGAGGCCGCATTGGCGCGCACACTGCAATGGGGCGCTATCGCACTGGCCGCCGAACAGGTGGGCGTGGCGCAGCAATGCCTGGACTTGACGCTGACCTATGCCGCGCAGCGCAGCCAGTTTGACCGCCCCATCGCCAGTTTTCAGGCCGTCAAACACCGGTGTGCGCAGATGCTGGTGGCCGTGGAGGGTGCCCGCTCGGCTGTTTATGGCGCAGCCTGCATGGCCGATGCCGCCCCCGACGACGCAGCCACCTTGCTGCTGTACGCAGCCCAGGCCCGTGTGGCTGCCACCGAAGCGGCGCAGTTTTGTGCCCGCGAATCCCTGCAACTGCACGGCGGTGTCGGTTTTACCTGGGAGTTCGACCCACACCTGTACCTGCGCCGCGCGCAGGCCTCCAGCCAGCGGCTGGGGCCGCTGTCGTGGTGGCTGGAGCAAGTCGCTGAACAGTTACTGACCACGCCAGAGGAGGCTGTGTGAATCTGCAAGAAACCGATACCGAGCGCGCTTTTCGCGCCAGCGTGCGCGACTGGATGCACGCCCACCTGTGCGGTGAGTTTGCACCCCTGCGCCATGCCAGCGGGCTGGGCTCGCCCGGCTACGAGCCTGCATTGGCCAAGCGCTGGGAACAGCAGCTGGCCGCCGGCGGCTGGACGGGGCTGGGCTGGCCGTGCCAGCACGGCGGGCGCGAGTTGCCGCTAGCGCAGCAGGTGATTTTTCACGAGGAATATGTGCGCTGCGGCGGCCCCGGCCGCCTGGGCCACATTGGCGAGACGCTGCTGGCGCCGACGCTGATGGCCCACGGCACGCCCGAGTTGCAGGCGCGCTTCTTGCCCGGCATTCTGGCCGGTCAGACCTATTGGGCGCAGGGCTACTCCGAGCCCGGTGCAGGCTCGGATCTGGCGGCGGTGCGCACCCGCGCGCGCATCGACCCGGACAGCGGCGAATGGGTCATTGACGGCCAAAAGGTGTGGACATCGTGGGCGCACGAATCCGACTGGATTTTTGTGCTGGCGCGCTGCGAGCCCGGCTCTCAGCGCCACAAGGGTCTGGTGTTGCTGCTGGTGCCGCTGCACCAGAGCGGCGTCACCTTGCGCCCCATCCGCCAGATCACGGGCGAGGCCGAGTTCAACGAGGTGTTCTTTGACGGCGCCCGCACCGAAGGCGCGTTGCACCTGGGCGCGCCGGGGCAGGGCTGGGCGGTGGCCATGTACCTGCTGGGCTGCGAGCGCGGTGCTTCGACGCTGGGGCAGCAGGCCCACTTCCAGAGCGAGCTGGAGCAGGTGATGGAGGTGGCCCGGCGCAACGGCGCTGCCCGCGACCCGCTGCTGCGCCAGCGCATCGCCCACGCCGCGTTGGGCTTGCAGACGCTGCGCAGCCACGCGCTGCGCACCTCGGGCGATGACGCACCAGCGCGCGCGTCCAGCATCAGCAAATACGCTTGGTCTAACTGGCGCCGCACGCTGGGCGAGTTGGCCATGGACGTGCTGGGCGCAGACGGCGACATCGCCAGCAATGACCCGCTGCACCAGACGCTGCAGCGGCTCTGGCTGGTCAGCCGTGCCGACACCATCTACGCGGGCAGCAATGAAATACAGCTCAACCTGATGGCCGAGCGCGCGCTGCAAATGCCGCGCTGATGGGCTCGCCCAGGGCGGTGTGCGGGAGCACCGCCAGTGCGCTGGGTGCAGGGCTGGCACCCTCTATCGTCCAAGCAGACGATGTGCGCTGTGGGGGCTGAAAGCACCATGGCATCCATCAACTGGGATGGATGTTTGA
>NZ_JAQUAL010000034.1:0-25026 GCF_028687295.1 Simplicispira sp. | reverse complement strand
TCTGCCGCCGCTTGCAAACCGTGGTGCACGTGGATGGCCTGCACCTGCCCCGGCCAGCGCTGCGCACAGGCCAGCAGCAGCGCCGTCGAATCCGCGCCACCACTCAGGCCCACGGCCAACGGCAGCGCCGGGACAAACGCGCCGATCGCAGCATCGAAGGTGGTGGACATGGCAGTGCAGCGGGCTAGCCCAAGGCGCAAACCGCCCCGGGCAATGCCAGCTCAGCGGCTATCGGCCTTGGTGTCGGTAAAACGACCATAGCTTTGCAAACGCGCGTAGCGGCGCTCGATCAGCTCTTTGGTCTTGAGGTCGGCCACCTGGCGGAAGGCGTCGCCCAGTGCGCGCTTGAGCAAGGCCGCCATGTGCTTGGGATCGCGGTGGGCGCCGCCCACGGGCTCGCTGACGATTTTGTCCACCAGGCCCAGCGCCTTCAGGCGGTGCGCCGTGATGCCCAGGGCCTCGGCAGCCTCTTGGGCCTTGTCGCTGGTTTTCCAGAGGATGGAGGCGCAACCCTCAGGGCTGATCACCGAGTAGATCGAATACTGCAACATCAGCAGCTGGTCGCACACCGACAGCGCCAGCGCACCACCCGAGCCGCCCTCGCCAATGATGGTGGTGATGATGGGCACTTCCAGTTGCGCCATCTCGTAGATGTTGCGGCCAATGGCCTCGGACTGGCCGCGCTCCTCAGCGTCGATGCCCGGAAAGGCACCGGGCGTATCGACAAAAGTGAACACTGGCAGGCTGAACTTTTCTGCCGTCTTCATCAGGCGCAGCGCCTTGCGGTAGCCCTCGGGGCGCGTCATGCCAAAGTTGCGCAGTGCGCGCTCTTTGGTGTCGCGGCCCTTTTGCTGGCCCAGCACCATGCAGGCGTGGCCATTGAAGCGTGCCAGGCCACCGACGATGGATTTGTCGTCGGCAAAATGCCGGTCGCCATGCAGCTCGACAAAGTCGGTGAACAGATCGCGCACGTAGTCCAGCGTGTAGGGGCGCTCGGGGTGGCGCGCAATCTTCGTGACCTGCCAGGGCGACAAGTCCGCATAGATGTCTTTGGTGAGCTGCTGGCTTTTTTTGCTGAGCTGGTCGATTTCTTCCGAAATATCGACAGCACTTTCGTTTTGCACGTAGCGCAGCTCTTCAATTTTGCTTTCGAGTTCTGCGATGGGTTGCTCAAAGTCGAGGAATGTTTTTTTCGCCAAGATGGGTTCTCCTAGGGCGCCCTGCGGCCGATGGTGGCGCAGGCGCGGTGCCGTTCAGTACGCGACCGGCTGCGGGTCCAGCGAGCGCCAAATATACCAAGTGGCTACGCTGCACCAGGGCTTCCAGGCCTCGGCCACCTCGCGGGCGTCGCTGCGGCTGACCGGGTCGCCAGAAAAGTAACCGAGGCTGATGCCCTTGATCAGCCCCACGTCGTCCAGCGGCAGCACGTTGGGCCGCAGCAGGTGGAAAATCAGGAACATTTCTGCCGTCCAGCGGCCCACGCCGCGGATGGCCACCAGCTCGGCAATGATGGCCTCGTCGTCCATGCTGCGCCAGGCATCGACGTGCAGCTTGCCCGCGTCAAAGTGCAGCGCCAGATCCACAAGATAGTCCACCTTGCGCGCCGACAGGCCCGCAGCGCGCATGTCGTCCACCTTGAGCCGCAGCACACTGGCGGGCGTGATGGTCGCTGGCGCCAGCGCGGCAAAGCGATCCCAGACGGTCTGCGCTGCCTTGACCGAGATTTGCTGGCCGACGATGCTGCGCGCCAGCGTGGTGAAGGCATCGCCGCGCGATTGCAAGGTGGCCTCGCCCAACTGCGGGATCAGGCGCTTCATGACCCGGTCTTTTTTCATGAGGTGCTTGCGCGCCTCTGACCAGTAGGCGGGCGAGACCAGATTTGCACTCTCTTGAACTATTATTTTAGTAGCTACCACCGCACGCCCCGTCTGCTTTGGAAGCCATTTTGACCATTAAATTTTTCACTGGGCAGCTTCCCAGGTGGTGCCTGCGGCAGAGTCTTTGAGCACGATGCCAGCGGCCAGCAGCTCTTGGCGAATGCGGTCGGCTTCGGCCCAGTTTTTGGCGGCTTTGGCGGCGGTGCGCGCGGCAATCTGCGCCTCGATGGCGGCGCCATCCAGCGCCGTGCCCGCTTGCAAAAATGCCTGCGGATCGGCTTGCAGCAACCCCAGGCAGGCGCCCAGGCGCTTGAGCAACCCGGCAGCCTGCGCCGACTGGCTGCGGTTGACTTCGCTGGCCAGGTCAAACAGCACGGCCACGGCGTCGGGCGTGCCAAAGTCTTCGTCCATGGCCGCCTTGAAGCGGGCGGCGTGTGGCTCGGCCCAGTCCACGTCCACCTCGGCGGGCGCGACCAGGCTCAGGGCGGTGTACAAGCGTTTGAGGGCAGCGCGGGCGTCGTTCAAATGCACATCGCTGTAGTTGAGTGGGCTGCGGTAGTGGCTGCGCACGACAAAAAAGCGCACCGTTTCGGCGTCGTACTGTTGCAGCACGTCGCGGATGGTGAAGAAGTTGCCCAGGGATTTGGACATCTTCTCGTTGTCGATGTTGATGAAACCGTTGTGCATCCAGGTGCGTGCCAGCATCTGGCCGTGGGCACCTTCGCTTTGGGCGATTTCGTTCTCGTGGTGCGGAAACTGCAAGTCGGCGCCCCCGCCGTGGATGTCAAAGCTCTCGCCCAGCAGTGCGCAGCCCATGGCCGAGCATTCGATGTGCCAACCGGGGCGGCCTTTGCCGAACGGGCTGTCCCACTGCACCTCGGTCGGTTCGGTGGGTTTGGCCGATTTCCAGAGCACAAAGTCCAGCGGATCGTGCTTGCCGTCTTGCACGGCCACGCGCTCGCCCGCATTCAATTCATCCAGCGACTTGCCCGAGAGCTTGCCGTAGCCCGCAAACTTGCGCACGGCGTAGTTCATGTCGCCATTGCCGGCCTGGTAGGCCAGGCCCTTGTCAGCCAGCTGGCCAATCAGCGACAGCATCTGCGGCACGTAGTCGGTGGCGCGCGGCTCGTGGGTGGGGCGCTCTATGCCCAGCGCGTCGGCATCCTGGTGCAGGGCATCGATCATGCGGTCGGTCAGGCTGCGGATGGTTTCGCCGTTGTGCACGGCGCGCTGGATGATTTTGTCGTCGATGTCGGTGATGTTGCGCACGTAGGTCACGCGGTAGCCGCTGGTGCGCAGCCAGCGCTGCACCACATCAAACGCCACCATGGAGCGGGCATGGCCCAGGTGGCACAGGTCGTACACGGTCATGCCGCAGACGTACATGCGCACATGGCCGGGTTCGAGCGGGGAAAACGCTTCCAATGCACGCGACAGCGTGTTGTAGATACGCAAACTCATGGGGTGTCAATGTTGGAGATTCAAGGGTGAAGCAGATTCACCGGGGGCGTAGGAAATTTGCCCGCTGCGGGGGGACAGGCCACTGGGCTGGTACACGCCTGTGGTGCGGCCCGTGGGGGTGCTACCCCGGTCTGGCACCCCCCTCAGCTACAATTCGCCGCAGTATAAGCCCCCTCGGGGCTTGTCGCATTCCTCCCCCAATCCACCCTCCATGAAGCAAGTTCGCCGCAATTTTTCCGATGTTCTGCGCCTGCTGGCACTGACTGCACTGCTGGGTGCCAGCGCTGCCCACGCCAACGAATATGGCGACATTGCCCAGTTGCTGCGCACCGGCAAAGCCGCCGAAGCACTGGCCAAGGCAGACCAGCTCCTGGTGGCCAAACCGCGCGATCCACAGCTGCGTTTCCTGCGCGGCGTGGCACTGACCGAGGCGGGCAAGCCCACCGAGGCCATCGCCGCTTTTTCCAAACTCACGCAAGACTATCCCGAGCTGCCTGAGCCCTACAACAACCTGGCCGTGCTGTACGCCAGCCAAAATCAGTTTGACAAGGCCCGTGCCGCGCTGGAGATGGCCATCCGTACCAATCCCAGCTACGCCACGGCCCACGAAAACCTGGGCGATGTCTATGCCCGCCTGGCCAGCCAGGCCTACAACAAGGCACTGCAACTGGACGCCACCCAGGCCGCAACGGTGCAGCCCAAGCTGGGGCTGATCCGCGATCTGGTCTCGCCTGTGGCAGGCGCTGGCGGCAAAGACGCCACCAAAGTTGCAGCAACACCGGCCCCCGCCCCGGCGGCTCCCCCAGTGCCTGCGGCACCCGTGGCAGCCCCGGCACAGGCATCGACGGCACCTTCTCCTGCTGCCGCACCGGCGGTCGCAGCCCCTGCACAGCCCGCCCCGGCGGCTGCACCCGCAGCCAAACCAGCCCCTCCAGCGCCAGCGCCCGCCCCGGCAGCACCCGCGCCCGATGCGGCCGCAGTGCGCGACATCACCAGCGCAGTGCAAGACTGGGCCAAGGCCTGGGCCGCCAAAGACATGCCCTCTTACCTGAGCGCTTACGGCAAAGACTTCGTGCCTGCGGGCAAACAAAGCCGCAAAGCCTGGGAGACCGAGCGCCGCGATCGCATCGTGGGCAAATCGCGTATCAGCGTCAAAATTGATGACCTGCAAGTCAAAGTGGCAGGCACCAAGGCCACGGCACGGTTTCGCCAAAGCTACAGCGCAGGCGCACTCAACACCCAAAGCCGCAAGACGCTGGAGATGGTCAAAGTGCAAAACCAATGGCTCATCGTGCGCGAATCTGTGGGCAACTGACGCCAGCTGCCCGGCGCGGGCGGCCTGGATAGATATACAGACAGCGATTTGAACCCCGACATCTTTTTCTCACACCCTGCGCGGGGCCACTGGGTGCTGGCCAGCGCCTTGGTATGCGCACTGGGCATACCGGGCACCGCTTGGGCGCAAGACAACAAGCCCAGCAAACGCCCTACCAAGCCCACGGCCAGCGCCCCCAAGAAAACCGTTCCACGGGCAGCACTGATCGACGGGCAGGCTGAAACGCGGCTGCTGGCCATCTACCAGCTCATCGGCCAGGGACAACAACGCCAGGCGCTGACCGATGCCGAAAACCTGGTGCGCGACCACCCCAACTTCCAATTGGCACAACTGGTACTGGGCGATTTGCTGGCGGCACGCGCACGCCCGCTGCGCCAGGTGGGCGCTGTGCCGGGTGCCCATGTGGCAGGCATTGTGGGCACCACCGACACCCTCAGCGTGCTGCGCGAAGAATCCCGCCAGCGGCTACAGGCACAGCACGCCCGCCCCCCGGCCAACACCATTCCGGCGCAATTCCTGGCCCTGTCGCCACGCCAGCGCCATGCAGTGGCGGTCGATGCATCGCGCTCACGGTTGTATTTGTTTGAGAACTCGGCCCAGGGCATGCGCCTGGTGGCCGATTACTACGCCTCGGTGGGCAAGCTGGGCATCGACAAATACGTCGAAGGCGACCAGCGCACGCCGCTGGGCGTGTACTTCATCACCAGCCGCCTGGATCCGGCAACGCTGCGCGACTTCTACGGCGCCGGCGCCCTGCCCCTGAACTACCCCAATCCGCTCGACCAAAGCCGTGGCAAAACCGGCAGCGGCATCTGGTTGCACGGCACACCGCCCGAGCAGTTTGCGCGCGCGCCGTTGGCCACCGATGGCTGTGTGGCCATTGCCAACCCCGACCTGGAGCGCCTGCTGCGCACCGTCGAACGCTCCACCCCCGTGGTGATCGCACAGCAACTGCGCTGGGTGGCCCCCGACAGCGTGCAAACCGAGCGCCAACAGTTTGACGCCGTGCTCAACGCCTGGCGCGCCGCCAAATCCCAGGGCGACCTGGCCAGCCTGCAACGCTTTTACGCCCCTGACTTCAAAAGCGCCTCAGAGCAACCGCTGGCGCAGTGGCTGACCACGCTGACCCCGCCCCCCGACCAGCGCGGGCGCAGCATCGAAATCAAAGACAAATCCTATCTGCGCTGGACAGACAGCCAGGACACCATGGTGGTGACGTTTGGCGAAGTCCCCGAAGGCGCGCGCACTGGCACCACGCGGCGCCAATACTGGACGCGCAAGGGCACGCAGTGGCAAATATTCTACGAAGGAGTGACCGGATGATTTCCAAGAGAAAATCGACTCTAACGCTTGCTGGTATTGCGCTAGCAGCTATGTTTTCAGTAGCACCCATGGCCCAGGCGCAAGACGCGCCCCAGGTCAAACTGGCCACCTCCATGGGCGACATCGTGGTGCAGCTCGACCCGGCCAAGGCACCCAAGACGGTCGAGAACTTTCTGTCCTACGTGAAAGACAAGCACTACGACGGCACCATCTTCCACCGTGTCATCGACGGTTTCATGGTGCAAGGCGGTGGTTTTACCGCCGACATGGTGCAAAAGCCCACCAAGGCACCCATTCCCCTGGAAGCGGGCAATGGCCTGAAGAACGACACCTACACCATCGCCATGGCGCGCACCGGCAACCCGAACTCGGCCACGGCGCAGTTCTTCATCAACGTCAAAGACAACGCCATGCTCAACGCCCCGCAGCCTGACGGCCACGGCTATGCCGTGTTCGGCAAAGTGGTCAAGGGCACCGACGTGGTGGACAAAATCAAGGCCGTGGCCACCGGCAACAAGGGCGGCCACCAGAACGTGCCCACCACCCCCATCACCATCACTTCCGCCACGTTGGTGAAGTAAAACCCTTCTTTTTTGAAAGACCTTGCCATGAGCAACCCCCAAGTCGAACTGCACATCGCCAACTACGGCGTCATCACCCTCGAACTCGATGCGGCCAAAGCGCCCAAGTCGGTCGAGAACTTCCTGGCCTACGTCAACAACGGCCACTACAACAACACCATTTTTCACCGCGTGATCCCTGGCTTCATGGTGCAAGGCGGCGGCTTTGAACCCGGCATGAAGCAAAAGGAATCGACGCTGGTCGCTCCCATCCAGAACGAAGCACAGAACGGCCTGAAAAACGCCAACTACACCGTGGCCATGGCCCGCACCAGCGACCCGCACTCGGCCACGGCGCAGTTCTTCATCAACGTGACGGACAACAGCTTCCTCAACCACACCTCTCCCACACCGCAGGGCTGGGGCTATGCCGTATTTGGCAAGGTGATTTCGGGCACCGAGGTGGTGGACAAAATCAAGGCCGTCAAGACCGGTCGCAGCGGCTTCCATGACGACGTGCCCAAGGAAGACGTGGTCATCGAAAAGGCTGTGGCGCTGTAAGGCAGCCACCTGGTTCGCAGCCCCTGCCCTGCCACCATGACGCCGACCGTGCCCCGGTTCGAAGAGCTTGTGGCTCCTTCGCACTGGCGCACGGTCGATTTCATTTCCGACCTGCACTTGCAGGCCAGCGACCCGGCCACCTTGGCCGCTTGGCAGCAGCTGCTCCACACCACGCCCGCCGACGCCCTGTTCATTCTGGGCGATCTGTTTGAAGTGTGGGTGGGCGACGATGCCCTGCAAGAGCCCGGCAGCTTTGAGGCCCATTGCTGCGCCGTGCTGCAAGCCAGCGCCCGGCGCCAACCTGTTTTTTTCATGCACGGCAACCGCGACTTTCTGGCGGGCGAGGCGTTTTTGCGCCACTGCGGCATCACCGGCCTGGCCGACCCCACGGTGCTGGCGCTGGGCGAAGAACGCATCGTGCTCAGCCACGGCGACCTGCTGTGCGTGGACGATGTGGATTACCAGCGCTTTCGCCAGCAAGTGCGCAACCCCGTCTGGCAGCAGCAGGTGCTGGCCCAGCCCCTGGCCGCACGCCGCGCCCAGGCGCGCAGCATCCGCAGCAAGAGCGAGGCGCGCAAGCAGTCCGGCGAGGCGTATGCCGATGTGGACGGCCCCACCGCCATCGCCTGGCTACAAGCCGCCGGTGCCCGCACCCTGCTGCACGGCCACACCCACCGCCCCGCCGAACACACATGGGCCGATGGCCTGACCCGCGTGGTATTGAGCGACTGGGACTGCACCGCCACACCGCCACGCGCCCAGGTGCTGCGCTGGCAAGCCGGCGCAGGCTTTGCGCGGATCAACACGCTGGCCGATCCGGCCCCTTGAGAATATGAGCGCATTGCAGGGCGCAGCGCAGGTTCTGCGGCGCCTATGGCAGGCCCTCCAACGCCTGGCCCGCCGCACCCCGCTGGCTGCGTTGGTGACCGAGCGCGACATTCCCGATGCGCTGTGGCAAGCCACGCTGGCGCACTACCCGTTTCTGGCCGACCTGAACGCTAGCGAGGCACAGCACCTGCGCCGCCTGAGCGCCGCTTTTCTGGCGCACAAAGAATTCCACGGTAGCCACGGCCTGGTGGTGACCGACGCCATGGCCGTGGACATTGCCGCCCAGGCCTGCCTGCCGCTGCTGTACTGGGGCGACGGCACCGAGGCACTGGGCTGGTACGACGATTTTGTCGGCATCGTGTTGCACCCGGGGCAAGCGCTGGCCCGGCGCAAGGCCGTGGACGATGCCGGTGTGGTGCACCACTACACCGAAGTGCTGGCGGGCGAGGCCATGGAGCGCGGCCCCATCATGCTGAGCTGGCAAGACGTGCGGGCGGGCGCACACAGCACGCACCACGGCACCAACGTGGTCATCCACGAATTTGCCCACAAGCTCGATATGCGCAACGGCAGCGCCGACGGCTGCCCGCCCCTGCCCGCAGGCTTCATGGGCACCGAGGGCGCGCGCGCGGCCCACGCCCTGTGGTGGCAAGCCTGGGAAAGCGCCTACGCCCAGTTCAAAGAGCGCGTCACCATCGCCGAGCGCTTTGGCGGCGCCTGGCCCTGGCTGGATGCCTACGGCGCCACCGCCCCCGCCGAGTTTTTTGCCGTGGCCTGCGAGGCGTATTGGGTCAACCGGATGCAGTTCGCCCACGAGTTCCCCAGCCTGGCGCCGCTGCTGGACGCTTTTTTTCAGCGTCCGGCGTGAGCACATTGACCTACAAAAAAAGAGCCAAATTAGCCTCTGACGCCCGCCCATCAAGCGCGAGCAGCTATCATTTTTTACAAATTCAAACCGGTGGTTGCAAAGCAAAAGCATCCATGGCCAGCACGCCGTACATCACCTCGCGGCTGAGGTAGTCGGGGTGCAGGTCGTCGCCCGCCGCGCCCAGGGCAAAAAACAGCGGCAGAAAATGATCGTCCGTGGGGTGGGCACGCGCAGCATGGGGGGCGCGGCGGCGGTAGTCCAGCAACGCGGCCAAGTCACCGCGCAGCAGCGTATCTTCAATCCAGCGGCTGAACTCCAGCACATAGGGCGCGGGTTCACGCTCGCCGCCAAAAAACTCGCGCAGGTTGTGCGTCATGCTGCCCGAGCCCATCACCAGCACCCCCGACTGGCGCAGGCTGCGCAGGGCCACGCCCATGGCATAGACCTCGGCAGGGCCTGCCTGCGAGGGCAGCGCCACCTGCACCACGGGCAGATCAGCCTGGGCAAACAGGTGCATCAGCGGCACCCAGGCACCGTGGTCAAAAGGCCGCTCGGCATCGCCTTGCGCGGCCATGCCTGCGCTCTGCAACAGGGCAATCACCTCGTGTGCCAGCGCGGGCGATCCCGGTGCGGGGTATTGCAGCGCGTACAGCGCGGGCGGAAAGCCGCCAAAGTCGTGCCAGGTGGCGGGCTGCGCGCTGGTCATGACCCGGGGCGTGGGCGCCATCCAGTGCGGCGACATGACCACCACGCCGCGCAGGCTGGCAAAATTTTTGCGCAGTGTCTGTCCCCAGCGGGCCAGTGCTGGGCCGGTGCTGCCCGCCTCCATGGCAAACAAGGGGGCGCCGTGCGAGACAAACAGGGCCGGAACGCGGGCCGCATCACCGGTGGATGGGGCGACAGAAACAGGGGTGGCAGTGGACATGGCGTACTTTCAGAAGAATGGCCCACTGTAAAACGCCGCGCCGCTGCGACCAAGCCCCGCCGCCCCTACACACTGTTGCACCAGCAGCACCAATCGGTCAGGTGCCGTCGCGCACCCGGGCGCGCAGGGCCTTGGTGGCGCCACGCTGGGTTTTGCCTTCGAGGCGGCGCTGTTTGGAGCCATAGGTGGGCTTGGTGGCACGGCGCACCAGCGGCGCCTGCGCCACGCTTTGCACCAGGGCGTTGAGCCGTGCCAGCGCATCGGCACGGTTTTGCTCCTGGCTGCGGTATTGCTGGGCCTTGATGACGACCACGCCGTCTTGCGTGATGCGGCTGTCGCGCAGCGCCAGCAGGCGCGCTTTCACGTCGATGGGCAGCGATGAGGCACCCACGTCAAAGCGCAAATGCACCGCGCTGGAAACCTTGTTGACGTTTTGCCCACCAGCGCCCTGGGCGCGCATGGCCGTGAACTCGACTTCCTCTTCCGGTACGTGCAGCAGGGGCGGGGTCATGGTGCGCTCCAGACAACAAGTCCGGCGTGGGGTGCGGTGCGTGCTCGCACGGTGGCCAAAGAATGCGGGCGCACTCAGGCGGCGGCCTGCATCTGGGCCAGCGCGTCTATGGCCAGACCATAGCCCTGCACGCCAAAGCCGCACATCACGGCGCGCGCCACCGCCGACAGGTACGAGTGGTGGCGAAAGCTCTCACGCGCAAACACATTGCTGATGTGCAGCTCCACCAAAGTCACGCCCGTGCCCTTGATGGCATCGGCCAGTGCGATGCTGGTGTGCGTATAGGCACCCGCGTTGAGCACCACCCCGGCCAGATCACCTGCGGCGTGCAGACGACCGGCCTCGTGAATCCAGTCCAGCAGCACGCCCTCGTGGTTGCTTTGGTGAAAACGCAGCGCCAGGCCATGGCGCGCGCAGGCGGCGGCACACATCTGCCCCACATCGGCCAGCGTGTGTGCGCCATATACGGCGGGCTCGCGCGTGCCCAGCAGGTTGAGGTTGGGGCCATTGAGGACAAAAACGGTTTTCACAAGCACTGCTCCCTTTGCCAAGCGCCCGGCCAGCACAGGCCGCTGGTGGGCACAAACGCGCGATTATGCGGCGCCCCATGCAAAAGGCGGCCCCCAAAGGCCGCCTGCGCGCACAACAACTGCTGCACGCACGGGTGTCAGCGGCGATCCCAGCGGTCGCCCCGACCACCCCGGTCATCGCGGTGGCCATGGCCATGGCCGTGACCACGGTGGCGGTGGTGGCGACCACCATCACGGTAGTAATAACCAGGAGGCGGTGCCACGTAGGCAGGCGGTGCGTAATACACCGGCTGCGGTGGCGCGTAGTACACAGGCCGGGGTGGCGGTGCGTAATACACCGGTGGCGGGGGCGCGTAATACACCGGCGCGGGCGCCACCACCGCCGGGTAGCCATTGCCCACGCCCACTGCCACACCGGGAGCGGCAATGCCCACAGCCCAGTTCACATCACTGCGGGCCTGTGCTGCACCTGCCCCCACCAGCAAAGCCAAAGCCAGCCCTGCCGAAGCAGCCATGGCATGGAAAGAACGGTTTTTTGTCATAAAAATCTCCTGGTTGGATAGATGCCAGAGCACCTACCGTGCCCCCGCTGGTACATAACGCACCAGACAGCCGCAAGGATGGCACGAAAGCGCATCTTCTGTGTTTCCGGACGTACGCACGCCTGTTTCTGTGCGTAACCCCCACCCCGGGCAGCCACCTAAAATGGCCCCATGAGCCTTCCCACCACCCACACCCCCACAGACGCTGCCAAGCCCAGCAACTTTTTGCGCCAAATCATCGAGCACGACCTCGACAAAGGCACCTACGCCAGCCGCCGCTGGGCTGGCAGCCCCGGCGACGCCGCCCACCACGCCCAGGGCGAACCCGACCCCGCCAAAATCCGCACCCGCTTCCCGCCCGAGCCCAACGGCTACCTGCACATCGGCCACGCCAAAAGCATCTGCATCAACTTTGGCCTGGCGCGCGACTACGGCGGTATCTGCCACCTGCGCTTTGACGACACCAACCCGGAAAAAGAAGACACCGAATACGTCAACAGCATCATCGACGCCGTGAAATGGCTGGGCTTTGACTGGAACGGCAGCGCGGGCGCCGCCCCCTACCAGGCCAGCGACTACTTCGACTTCATGTACCGCGCTGCCGAATACCTGATTGAAGCGGGCCACGCCTACGTCGATGAACAAAGCGCCGAGGACATGCGCGCCAACCGGGGCGACTTCGGCAAGCCCGGCATCGACAGCCCCTACCGCAGCCGCACCCCCGCCGAGAATTTGATGCGTTTTCGGGAAATGAGGGACGGCCAGCATGCGGATGGCGCTATGGTTTTGCGAGCAAAAATCGACATGGCCAGCCCCAACATCAACCTGCGCGACCCGGCCATCTACCGCATCCGCCGCGCCACGCACCACCACACGGGCGACCAATGGTGCATCTACCCCATGTACACCTTCGCGCACCCGATTGAGGACGCGCTGGAGCAAATCACCCACAGCATTTGCACGCTCGAATTTGAAGACCAGCGCCCGTTCTACGACTGGCTGCTGCAACGCCTGATAGAAGGCGGCCTGCTGGCCAGCCCGCCGCCGCACCAGTACGAATTTGCGCGCCTGAACCTGACCTACGTGGTGACCAGCAAACGCAAACTGGCCCAGTTGGTCAACGAACACAAAGTGAGTGGCTGGGACGATCCGCGCATGCCAACAATAGTCGGGCTGCGCCGCCGGGGTTACACGCCCCAAGCGCTGCAACTGTTTGCCGAACGCATCGGCGTGACCAAAAGCGACAGCTGGATCGACTACAGCACCCTCGAAGGCTGCCTGCGCGAAACCCTCGAACTGACCGCCCACCGGGGCATGGCCGTACTCAACCCCGTCAAACTGGTGCTGACCAACTGGGACGAGGTTTTTGCCGCAGGCTACCTGGAGCCCTGCCAACTGCCCGCCCTGCCCCACCCGCCCGAAGGCGTGGAGTCGCCCACCCGCCACTTCACCATCGGCAAGGAAGTCTGGATCGAGCGCGAAGACTTTGAAGAAGTGCCGCCCAAGGGCTACAAGCGCCTGTTCCCCGGCAACAAGGTGCGCCTCAAGGGCGGCTACGTCATTGAATGCACCGGCTGCACGAAAGATGCCAACGGCCAGATCACCGAAGTGCTGGCCACCGTGGTGGGGGACACCAAAAGCGGCACCCCCGGCGCCGACAGCGTGAAGGTGAAAGCCGCCATCACCTGGGTGGGCGTGGCAGACGGCGTGAGCGCCGAAGTGCGCATGTACGACCGCCTGTTCCTGGATGCGCAGCCCGATGCAGGCGGCAAAGACTTCCTGCAATGCCTGAACCCGAACAGCCTGAAGGTGGTGACCGCCATCGTCGAGCCGTCATTGGCCAACGCCCAGCCCGACGACAAATTCCAGTTTGAGCGCCACGGCTACTTTGTGGCCGATCGCATCGACCATCAGGCAGGCAAGCCGGTGTTTAACCTGGCGGTGGGGTTGAAGGACAGCTGGGGCAAGTAATGCCCCGCCCGCAAACTTCAACCACTATTTCCGCATAACTTGCTACGCTTTTAGGAGCTGCTAGCGCGCACCAATCAAGCGCTAGCGGCCGATTTAGCTCTATATTTTTATCTGATGAACTTCGCAGACCGCCTGAAACAACTTCCCTCCGCCAGCCACCTCGCCGCACTCCATGTGCTGGACACTGACGGGCAAGCAATGGCCACCATCGAGAACAAGCCCGGCCAGACTGGCTCTCTGGTGGTGTATGCCGCGCTGGCGGCGCTGTACGGTGGCAGCATCACGCCCGCCGCAGCCCGCCTGGGGCTGGAGTGGTATGCCGAACACACGGCAGACGCACACGCCTTCCCCGGCAAACACCCCAACATCGACCGCCTGCTGGCCTGGGCCCAAGGCACCGAAAACTACCGCGTGCAGACCGTCGCTGCGTGATAAGCGAGCCAGATCGGCGGGGCACTGTTGTGGCCTACTATGTCCAGTGGAACCTGATGGGCTCCACCTCTTTCTGAAAGGATTCCTGATGAACTCCCCCACCTCTCTGGCCAGCGAACTGATGGCCCAGCTCCAGGGCGCCCCGCTCCAGCAAATGGCCCAGCAACTGGGAACCAGCACTTCGCAAACCGAGACTGCCGTCAGTGCCGCCTTGCCACTGCTGCTGGGCAGTTTGGGGCGCAATGCGGCCCAGCCCCAGGGCGCGATGGATCTTTTTGGTGCATTGCAGCGCAACCACAGCGGTGGTGCCGATCTGGGCGGGCTGCTGGGCTCACTGCTGGGAGGAGGCGCCAGCAGCAGCAGTGCAGGCGGTGGCCAGCTGGATGGCGCAGCCATCCTGGGTCACATTTTTGGCGGCAACCAGCAGCGCGCTGAGGCGGGTCTGGGCCAAGCCACCGGGCTGGGTGCCAATGCCGGGCAGTTGCTGCAAATGCTGGCACCGATCGTGATGTCCTTCCTCGCGCAGCGCATGAACGCTGGCGGCATGGACGCCGGCAGCCTGGGCCAGGTTCTGAATCAAGAAAAAGAGCGCGCGCAACAACAGGGCGGTCTGGGTGGTGGTCTGCTGGGCAGCTTGCTCGACCAAGACGGTGACGGTCAGGTGGGGTTGAGCGATTTGCTCAAGATAGGCGGCGGACTGCTGGGCGGGCGGCGCTGAAAGCACACTGGGATCGCTCTGCTTTTGATAGCTGTTAGCGCTGTATGGCTGCACTCTGCGGCCAGATTGAATCCCAAAACAAAAACGCCACAACCAAAAAAATTTGATTGTGGCGTTTGCTTTTATGGCGGAGTGGACGGGACTCGAACCCGCGACCCCCGGCGTGACAGGCCGGTATTCTAACCAACTGAACTACCACTCCTGGCAGGCAGCTTTCGCTTGTATTCATCACACAAGCCAAGCGCTACAACTTGGCGACCCCACGGGGATTCGAACCCCGGTACTCACCGTGAAAGGGTGATGTCCTAGGCCTCTAGACGATGGGGTCAAAACCTTGGAACTAACCGTTAACAGACAAATTTGGTGGAGGTAAACGGGATCGAACCGATGACCTCTTGCATGCCATGCAAGCGCTCTCCCAGCTGAGCTATACCCCCACTATGCAACAACATTCACTGTGTGTTTGTTGTCATCATCTGAGCCTTGAATTATAGACAGGTTTTTCAGTGGTTTCGCAATCTTTCGATAACTTTTTCTTTTCCGACCAATTCAAGCACGGCATCTACGGACGGCGTATGGGCCGTACCGACGGTCACAACACGCACGGGCATGGCCAGTTGCGGCATTTTCAGACCCTGGGCGGTCAGCACCTGCTTGAAGGTGGCAGCAATCGAAGCCTTGTCCCACACACACTCCTCCAGCGCAGCCGCCAATGCATCGAGTGCCGGAGCAATCGCTGCGGTCACGTGCTGCGCCCGCTCCTCAGCGGAAGGCTCGACCGTGCTGCCATAAAACACCAGCGCCCAATCAGCCAAGGCCACAGTGGTGTCACAGCGGTCTTTGAACAGCGCGCAAATACGGGGCAAGCGGCCATCGTCCAGAGCCTCAGGGGCAATACCACGCTGCACTAACTGGGGCGATATCAAAGCGGCCAAAACATCATCAGACATGGCCTTGAGGTGCTGGGCGTTCACCCAGCGCAGCTTGGCCTCATCAAACTGGGCAGCGCTGCGCCCCAGGTGGTCCAGGTTGAACCATTCAATGAACTGTGCACGGCTGAAGATTTCATCGTCGCCATGGCTCCAGCCCAGGCGCGCCAGGTAGTTCACCATGGCATCGGGCAAAAAGCCTTCATCGCGGTACTGCGTGACGGGCTTGGCACCGTTGCGCTTGCTCATCTTCTCGCCTTGCTCGTTGAGCACCGTGGGCAAGTGGGCGTACACCGGTGGTTCTTTACCCAGTGCGCGGAAGATGTTGATCTGCCGGGGCGTGTTGTTGACGTGGTCATCACCCCGAATCACGTGGGTGATGGCCATATCAATGTCATCCACCACCACACAGAAGTTGTAGGTAGGGGTGCCGTCGGGTCGGGCAATCACCAGATCATCGAGCTCATCGTTGCGAATCTCGATGCGGCCTTTGACCTTGTCGTCCCAGGCCACCACACCGCCTTGCGGGTTCTTGAAGCGCAATACCGGCTGTACGCCTTCCGGCACCGGAGGCAGCGTTTTGCCGGACTCCGGGCGCCAGGTGCCGTCGTAGCGGGGCTTTTCTTTGGCGGCCATCTGCTTCTCACGCAGGGCATCCAGTTCGACCACGCTCATGTAGCAGGGATAGACATGGCCTGCCGCCTGTAGCTGCGCCAGTACCTCTTTGTAGCGGTCCATGCGCTGCATTTGGTAGAACGGGCCTTCATCGGGATCCATGCCCAGCCAGTGCATGCCCTCCAGAATCACATCCACTGCCGCCTGGGTGGAGCGCTCCAGGTCGGTGTCTTCAATGCGCAAGATGAAATCACCGCCTGTGGCGCGGGCAAATGCCCACGGATACAGCGCCGAGCGGATATTGCCCAAATGGATGAAACCCGTGGGCGACGGTGCAAAGCGCGTGCGCACATGCTGAGGAGGAGTGTGATTTTTGTCGGTCATGGCAAAGTGTCCAGCCCTCTGGCGAGGTCCGTTTTCAAGTCGTCAATGTATTCAAGTCCCACAGCCACGCGAACCAATCCCTGGCCAAGGCCTGCGGCCTGGCGCTGCGCCTCCGTCAGGCGACCGTGCGAGGTGCTGGCCGGATGGGTGATGGTGGTCTTGGTGTCGCCGAGGTTGGCGGTGATGCTGCACACGCGCGTACTGTCAATGGCGTGGAAGGCCCGGGTGCGGGCGGTTTCGGGGTCGCTGGCACGCACATCGAAGGACAGCACTGCGCCGCCCAGCCCCGACTGCTGGCGCATGGCCAGTGCGTGCTGCGGATGCGAATCCAGCCCGGGGTAGTACACCCGCGCCACGGATGGATGCCCCTGCAACCACTGTGCCAACGCCAGGGCGTTGGCACTTTGCGCCTTGACGCGCAGAGACAGCGTCTCCATGCCTTTGAGCACCACCCAGGCGTTGAAGGGCGACAGGTTCATGCCTGCGCTGCGGATCAACGGCGCCAGCTTGTCATCAATCAATGCGCGCGGCCCGCACACCGCACCGGCCATCACACGGCCTTGTCCATCGAGAAACTTGGTGCCCGAATGGATCACCAGATCAGCCCCCCACCGGGCAGGTTGCTGCAATGCAGGCGAGGCAAAACAGTTGTCCACGGCCAGCAGCACGCCAGCGCCATGGGCAATGTCGGCCAGCGCGCGGATATCGCACAAATCGGTCAGGGGGTTGGTGGGTGTTTCGGCAAACATCAGCCGCGTCTCAGGTCGCAGCGCGGCCTGCCAGGCTGCCGCATCCGTTTGCGAGACAAAGCTGGACTGCACCCCAAACCGTGCAAACTCCTTGCCGATCAGGTTCATGGTGGAACCAAACATCGACTGCGAGCAGATCACATGGTCGCCCGCCTTGAGCAACGCCATGCACATCAGCAAGATGGCCGACATGCCGCTGGAAGTGCCAATCGCGGTTTCGGTGCCTTCGAGCGCGGCCAGACGCTGCTCAAAGCTGGTCACGGTGGGATTGGAGGTGCGCGAATAGGTGTATCCCTCCTCGGCGCCTGCAAAGCGCAATGCGGCTGTAGCGGCATCGGGCTGCACAAAGCTGCTGGTCAGGTACAGTGCCTCGGAGTGCTCGCCATAGGGGCTGCGCGCAATGGCCTGGCGCACCGCGAGCGTGTCGGGATGCAAGCCGGCAGGTAATTCGTGGTTCATGGACTCAATCTTTTCTGGTGGCGGCACAGACAGCAAACGCCTCAAGCGTCGTGCGCATTGGGCAGAGCCAGCCGCGAAGTGTCTTCTGCATCCTCTTGCCCGGCGGGTCGTTCATCGTTGAGGCGTTCTATATCGGCCACGGTGATATCGCCCGTCACGTACACGCCATCGAAGCACGAGGCATCAAAGTCAGCGATGTGGGGGTTGAGGGCACCAATCGCTTTCTTCATACCGTCCACGTCCTGGTAGATCAGTGCATCGCAGCCAATCACCTGGCGCACCTGCTCGACGGTGCGGTCGTGCGCCACCAGTTCGCTGCTGGTGGGCATATCGATGCCATACACGTTCGGGTAGCGCACTGGGGGTGCCGCGCTGGCCAGATAAACCTTGTTGGCACCCGCCTCACGGGCCATTTGTACGATTTCGCGGCTGGTGGTGCCGCGCACGATGGAGTCGTCCACCAGCAGGACGTTGCGGCCCTTGAACTCACTGGCAGTCACGTTGAGCTTCTGGCGCACCGATTTTTTGCGCACGCCCTGGCCCGGCATGATGAAGGTGCGCCCGACGTAGCGGTTCTTCACGAAACCTTCGCGGTAAGGCAGGCCCAGTAACTGGGCTAACTGCATGGCACTGGGACGGCTGGACTCAGGGATCGGGATGACCACGTCGATTTCTCTCGGTGGCACGGTAGAGACCACGCGCTTGGCCAGCGTCTCGCCCAGGTTCAGGCGCGCCTGGTACACCGAAATGCCATCCATCACGGAGTCAGGGCGTGCCAGATACACGTACTCAAAAATGCACGGACTCAGGCGCGGTGTGTCAGCACACTGCTGTGCTGTCATCTGGCCTTGCAGGTCGATAAAAACAGCCTCGCCGGGCTGAATGTCACGCTCCAACACGTGGCCCGTTCCTTCGAGCACCACCGATTCGCTGGCCAGCATGACCGTGTTGTCAGCGGTACTGCGGCCAATACACAACGGACGAATACCGTAAGGATCGCGGAAAGCCAGCAAGCCATGGCCAGCGATCAACGCGATCACGGCGTAAGAGCCCCGGATGCGTTTGTGCACCGCACGCACAGCAGCAAACACGTCCTGCTCATGCAGCACCTTGCCCCGGGTGGCTTTGTCCAGCTCATCGGCCAGCACGTTGAGCAACACTTCGGAATCGCTCTCGGTATTGATGTGGCGGTGGTCGGTATTGAACAGATCAGCCTTGAGCGCCTGTGCGTTGGTCAAGTTGCCGTTGTGCACCAGCACAATGCCAAAAGGTGCATTCACGTAGAAAGGCTGTGCCTCTTCCTCGCTGAATGCATTGCCCGCCGTGGGGTAACGCACCTGGCCCAGGCCGCAGTTGCCGGGCAAAGCGCGCATGTTGCGGGTGCGAAACACATCTTTGACCATACCCTTGGCCTTGTGCATGAAAAATTTGCGCCCTTGCTGGGTGACGATACCTGCAGCATCCTGGCCGCGGTGCTGCAACAACAACAGCGCGTCATAAATCAGCTGATTGACAGGGGCGCCACTAACGACACCGACAATTCCACACATAGTTGACTTTCATCCGTTGGCGGGGCAAGGCCCGCATAGCATCAGGGTGCCACCTGGCCGACGGCCAGAGACCACCCACGAATTCACTCACGAAGGCAGGTGCCTGCCAAAATCTGCGGGCAGGGCCGGCCTCAATTCTTTCAGTGCAGCCGACAGCAGTACGGCACTGCCCGACTCTTGCCACCAGGCACCCTGCTGCAAGGGCGTGAGTTGCACCACCACCGCCACCACCAGGCCCACCACCACGGCGCGCAGTACGCCAAACAGCGCGCCCAGAGTGCGATCGACCGGGCGCAGGCCTGTGGCCTCGACCAGCTTCTTGCCCAGCCAGGCGATAAAGCCGCAGCCAAACAAGGCCAAAACAAACGTCACGACAAAACCTGCGGCATAGCGCGCAGCCCCCTGAAGATCACCCAAAGGCAGATAGGCGGCTACATCGGCGGCAAACCACTGCGCCACCACGAATGCCGCCAGCCAGCCCAGCACCGAAAGCACCTCAAACACCAGACCACGCCACGCGCCAATCAGCATCGATGCCAACAGCAGCGCCATAAAAATCCAGTCCAGTGCAGCCATGTGAGGCCTCGCTTCCGTCACAAAGTGAGAATCGAGGCGGGCAAATCCAGCCCCCGGATGCGCGATGCGGCCTTGTCGGCTTCAGCACGACCCGCAAAAGGCCCTACCCGCACACGGGTGCGTTTGCCATCTTTGGTATCGACCGTCTGGGTGTAGGTCTTGAAGCCCGAGCGTTCCAGCTTTTGGCGCACTTCACGCGCCTTGTCCGCGTCGGCAAAGGCACCGATCTGCACGATGAAACGCCCATCTTCCTGGGCGGCTGGTGCAGCAGCTACAACCGTGCGGCCCTCCAGCAAAGCCCGCGCACGCGCAGCCTCGTCTGGACGCGGCTCAGGCTTTGGTGCCGGTTTGGGTTCTGGCTTGGGCTCGGGTTTCGGCTCAGGCTTGGGAGTTGGCTTGGGCTCGGGCTTGGGTTCAGGTTTTGGCGCTGGCTTGGGCTCAGGTTTAGGTTCTGGCTTGGGCTCGGGTTTGGGTGTCGGCTTAGGCTCTGGCTTGGGCTCAGGTTTGGCAACGGGCTTGGGCTCGGGCTCGGCGGCGGCTTTGGGCGCCACCGCCGGGCGGCTGTCAGGCAGCAGCAGCGACTGCGCTGTCGCCATGGGCGATGGTGCAGCAGCCACCTGGGCGCTGCCACCCCGCCCGGACGGCAACACCTCTTCGCCATCGACCAGCCCCGCCTTGGCCACCTCTTCTTCAGACGGCACTACCAGCGGCGCCACTTTGTCTTGCCCCGGAATTTCGATGGCAATATCGACGGGAATGGGGCGCGGCTGTGTGTCGAACAGCATGGGAAAACCCACCACGCCCAGCAACACCAGAACCGCAGCGCCAATGAGCCGATGGCGGGCACGGCGGCGCATCACCTCGATACTCTCAGCGTGGGGAGCGCGCGATGGCCTCATCGCCTTGTCGCCCTGCCCTTGCTGGCCTGGCCACCGAAACTTGAAAAATGCCATGAATAAGCAAAAACCGGTGCGGACTTAGGTGTCCAGATGCTTGGCCTGCAAGCGCGGCGTGCCGTTTTGCAGAACGCCGCCCACGGTGTAGAACGAGCCAAAGACCACGATTCTATCAGCGGGGTCTGCGGCGGCCACGGCCGCTTCCAGGGCTTTTTCAGGGCTGGCATGGGTGCTGCACGGCACTTCGCGGCGCCCACCGGCCACGATTTGCAGCGCGTTCCACTTTTGCTGCAAGCTGGCGGCGGTGTCGGCGCGCGGCGTGGGCAGGTCGGTGAAATACCACCGGTCGATCAGTGGCCCCACCTTGGCCAGCATGGGCGCCAGGTCTTTGTCGGCCATGGCGCCAAAAACGGCGTGGGTGGTGGGAAAGTAGCCCATGGCATCGAGGTTGGCCGTGAGCGCCGCCACCGAATGCGGATTGTGTGCCACATCCATCACCAGCGTGGGCTGGCCCGGCACGATCTGAAAGCGCCCCGGCAGCTGCACCAGCGCCAGCCCGTTGCGCACGGCCTGCGCCGTGACCGGGATGCGATCGCGCAGCGCCTCGAACGCGGCCAGCGCGCCCGAGGCGTTCATCAGCTGGTTGGCGCCGCGCAGTGCCGGGTAGGCCAGCCCGGCGTAGCGGCGCCCGCGCCCACTCCAGGCCCACTGCTGCTTGTCGCCCGAATAATTGAAGTCTTGGCCAAAGCGCCACAGGTCGGCGCCAATCTCGCGGGCGTGGTCGATCACGCTTTGCGGCGGCACGGGATCGCTGACGATGACCGGGCGCCCGGTGCGCATGATGCCGGCCTTCTCGCGGCCAATGCTGTCGCGGTCGGGGCCGAGGTATTCGGTGTGGTCGATGTCGATGCTGGTGATGACGGCGCAGTCGGCATCAATGAGGTTGGTAGCGTCCAGGCGGCCGCCCAGGCCCACTTCCAGGATGGCCACGTCCAGCAGCGAAAAGCTCATCAGGCGCAGGATGGCCAGCGTGGTGAACTCGAAATAGCTCAGCGAGAATTCATTGCCATTTTGCGTTCTGGCGCTCTCCACCGCTGCGAAGTGCGCTATCAAATCAGAAGCATTGACGATATCGCCATGGATGCGGCAGCGCTCCTCAAAATGCACCAGGTGCGGCGAGGTATAGACGCCCGTGCGGTATCCCGCCTGCAACGCCACCGCCTCCAGCATGGCGCAGGTCGAGCCTTTGCCGTTGGTGCCCGCCACGGTAATGACGGGGCAGTCAAAACGCAGCGCCATGCGGCGGGCCACCTCGCGCACGCGCTCCAGGCCCATGTCGATGTGTTGGGGGTGCAGGCGCTCGCAGTGGGCAAGCCAGCCTTCAAGGGTGTGGATGGTGGTGTGCATACAGGGCGCCATTGTCGCCGAGCAGGCTGGGGTGCATGATGGCCACCATGATTACCCCTGACATCACTTTGTATGGCATTGCCAACTGCGACACCGTGAAAAAGGCCCGCGCCTGGTTCACCGCCCAAGGGCTGGATTACCACTTTCACGACTTCAAAAAGCACGGCGTACCCGCTGACCAGCTCCCGGTGTGGATGGACGCCGTGGGCTGGGACAAGCTGCTCAACCGCCAGGGCACCACCTGGCGCAAGCTCGACGCCGCCACGCAAGCCAGCGTGCACGACGCCGCCAGCGCCAGCGCCTTGCTGCAAACGCACGCCAGCGCCATCAAGCGCCCGGTGGTGCGCTGGCACAGCGCCGGTGCCACCCGCATCAGCGTGGGCCTGGACACCGAGCGCTGGGCGCAGTGGCTGGTCGACGGCGCAGGCCCCACCCCAGCGGCCTGAACCAGCGCCGGTGCGCACACTTTTGGCACAGGTCTTTACGCAGCTTTACGGCAGGCAGATGCTGCATTAGGCTGGTGCCGATAAACTTTTTTCCCGTCTGGCGCGTTACAGACCGAACGACCTGAAAAGGATTCTTATGCAAAAAACAGTGATCTTCTCTCTCCTGCTGGCCGGATGGGCTGGTGTGGCCGGTGTGGCCAATGCGCAGGAGCGGGCGCGCGTTCTGTCGGCCACCCCCATCGTGCAGCAGGTGGGCGTGCCGCGCCAGGTGTGCGGCGTGGAAACCGTACACACCGGCCCACGCACCAGCGGCGGCGGTGCGCTGCTGGGCGCCATTGCGGGCGGCGCAGCGGGCAACGCCATTGGCGGCGGCAGTGGCCGGGCCGCAGCCACGGCCTTGGGCGTGATTGGCGGGGCCGTGCTGGGCAACCACATCGAGGGCAATGGCCGCCCCGAGTACGAAAACGTCCAGCGCTGCACCACCGAAACTTTCTACGAGAACCGCACCGTGGGCTACAACGTCACCTACGAATACGCGGGCCGCCAATACACCACGCGCACCCAAACCGACCCCGGCGCCTGGATCAGCGTGAGCGTGCAGCCGCTGCACAACAGCCCCGGCGCGGGCCAGACCTACTCCACCATCGACCCCTACGCCCCCGAAAGCGCACCCTACCCCGTGCAGCCCTTGCAGCCGGTGTACGTCAACCCGCCGGTGACGGTGATCGAGTACAACAGCGAGCCCTACTACCCGCCCCCACGCCCGCGCCCGCACTGGCGCTGAAGCACGCGGCGCGGCACCAGCGCACCACCCAAGAGCCCCTCGGGGCTCTTTTTCATGGCTGCGCGCTGGCGGGAAGCGCGCTGGGCCTGTCCTAAAATCGCCGCTCTTTCACACCTCCCCGACACCACCTCCATGACCACCGAAAAAATCGACGGCGTTTCCGTCTCCACCCAGGCCAGCGTGTACTTTGATGGCAAGTGCGTCAGCCACGGCATCACCTTCCCCGACGGCACGAAAAAATCCGTCGGCGTGGTGCTGCCCGCCACGCTCACCTTCAACACCGGCGCCCCTGAAATCATGGAATGCGTGGCCGGCAGCTGCGAATACCGCCTCGATGGCACCGACACCTGGCTGACCAGCCAGCCCGGCGAGCAATTCAGCATCCCCGGCAACTCCAAGTTCGACATCCGCGTGACCGAGGCTTACCACTACATCTGCCACTTCGGCTGAAAACCACTGCGGCTGAAATTCAGAGCGTTTTTGGCCTCCAGCGCTTGCCAGATAAGCGCGAGCAGCTATCATTTTTGAGAGATATTCCATGGCAACCATCCTGCAAAACCTTCCCGTCGGCCAAAAGGTCGGCATCGCCTTCTCGGGCGGTCTGGACACCAGCGCCGCGCTGCACTGGATGAAGCTCAAGGGCGCCCTGCCCTACGCCTACACGGCCAACCTGGGCCAGCCCGACGAGCCCGACTACGACGCCATCCCGCGCAAGGCCATGGAATACGGCGCTGAAAAAGCCCGCCTGATCGACTGCCGCACACAGCTGGCGCACGAAGGCATTGCCGCGCTGCAAGCCGGTGCCTTCCACATCAGCACTGGCGGCCTGACCTACTTCAACACCACGCCGCTGGGCCGCGCCGTGACGGGCACCATGCTGGTGGCCGCCATGAAGGAAGACGACGTCCACATCTGGGGCGACGGCTCCACCTTCAAGGGCAACGACATCGAGCGCTTTTACCGCTACGGCCTGCTCACCAACCCCGCCCTGAAAATCTACAAGCCCTGGCTCGACCAGCTGTTCATTGACGAGCTGGGCGGCCGCGCCGAAATGTCGGCCTTCATGACGCAGCACGGCTTTGGCTACAAGATGAGCGCCGAAAAGGCCTACTCCACCGACTCCAACATGCTGGGCGCCACGCACGAGGCCAAAGACCTGGAGTTTTTGAACAGCGGCATCCGCATCGTCAACCCCATCATGGGCGTGGCTTTCTGGAAGGACGACGTGGCCGTGAAGGCCGAGGAAGTGTCGGTCACGTTCAACGAAGGCCAGCCCGTGGCGCTCAACGGCGTGGAATTCAACGACCCCGTAGAGCTGATTCTCGAAGCCAACCGCATCGGTGGCCGCCACGGCCTGGGCATGAGCGACCAGATCGAAAACCGCATCATCGAAGCCAAGAGCCGTGGCATTTACGAAGCCCCCGGCCTGGCGCTGCTGCACATCGCCTACGAGCGCCTGGTGACGGGCATCCACAACGAAGACACCATCGAGCAGTACCGCATGAACGGCCTCAAACTGGGCCGCCTGCTGTACCAAGGCCGCTGGTTTGACCCACAGGCCATCATGCTGCGCGAAACCGCCCAGCGCTGGGTGGCCCGCGCCGTGACCGGCACCGTGACGCTGGAGCTGCGCCGTGGCAACGATTACTCCATCCTCAACACCGAGTCGCCCAACCTGACCTACCACCCCGAGCGCCTGTCCATGGAAAAGGTGGAAGACGCGCCGTTCAGCCCGCTCGACCGCATCGGCCAGCTGACCATGCGCAACCTCGACATCGTGGACACGCG
>NZ_JAQUAL010000033.1:0-25078 GCF_028687295.1 Simplicispira sp. | reverse complement strand
CCACTGTCCGGTTTCCATGCGGATGGCGACTTCGCAGTCGTCAAAAATTTCCAGTTTGGCGATTTTCACGCGCACGCCGCGCACGCCGGGCAGTTGCATCAGCCGCTGGGCCAGTTTGCCGATCAGGCTCTCCAGCAGGTTGACGTGCTCGGCGGTGCACTCGTCGATGATGATCTGGCGCACTTTGCGGTAGTCCAGCACGTGCGCGATGTCGTCGTCGCGCGGCGCCAGGGGCTGCACGCCCAGGCTCAGCTCGGCATCGACCTGGATGGGCTGGGGCGCGCTTTTTTCGTGCGCGAGGATGCCCAGGTTGGCGTCAAAGCGCAAACCGGTGAGCGTGAGGATCTGGGTACCTGCAACGTGGGTCATATCAAAAACCAAAAGCAAAAAAGGGGCAGGCGTTGGCCTGGGTCGTATCCAAAAAAGCGCCAGCGCTGCCACCGGCGATCACCGCAGCGCACCACGGCACGCTCACATCAGCGAAAAATCGCGCTCAAACTTCATCAGGTGCTGGCCGCCATCGACCAGCAGTGTGGTGCCCGTCAGGGCGCGGTTGGCCAGCGCAAACTGCACGGCGCTGGCCACGTCTTCGGGGGTGGACGAGCGCCCCAGCGGACTCAGGCGGTGCAGTTGCTGGAATTTTTCGTCGCTCAGCAGGTGGCTGGTCAGGGTCAGGCCCGGCGCCACGCCCACCACGCGCACGCGCGGCGCCAGCGCCATGGCCAGCATGGTGCCAGCGGCCTCCAGCGCGGCTTTGGAGAGCGTGTAGCTCAAAAAATCGGGGTTCTGGTTCCACAGCTTCTGGTCGAGCAGGTTGACCACGGCGCCTTGCGCATCTGCCTCGCCCGCAGCGGCGCGGGCCTGCAGGTGGGCGTGCAGCGCCTGCGCCAGCACGATGGGCGCGCCGGTGTTGCTGCGCAGGTGCTGCTCCAGCGTGGCAAAGCCGAAGCTGGCCGCGTCGTCGTGCTCGAACAGCGAGGCGCTGTTGACCACGGCGTCCACAGCACCAAAGTGCGCCACCACGCGCGGCAGCAGCGCACGCACGGCGGCTTCGTCAGAAAAATCTGCTTCAAAATGGGCACTGGCGCCCGACAGGCTTGCGCAAGCAGCTACGGTTTCAATAGCATCCTGGGTGGACGCGCGGTAGTGCACGGCCACCTGCCAGCCGCCCGCTGCCAGCGTCAGGGCAATCTGGCGGCCCAGGCGCCGGGCGGCGCCCGTGACCAACACGGTGCGGGGGCGGGGGCAGGAGGGGGAGGACATTCGGGGACAATGCGGGCCGTGACAACAGAACCAACAAGTTTAACGAGCGCCCTGCACGCCCACATCGCGCAGGCCATTGCATCATCTGGCGGCTGGATCGGCTTTGACCGCTTCATGCAGCTGGCCCTGTACGCGCCGGGCATGGGCTACTACGCCGGCGCGCTACCCAAGTTTGGCGCCATGCCCCAGTCGGGCAGCGACTTTGTGACCGCGCCCGAGCTCACGCCGCTGTTTGGCCAGACGCTGGCCGCGCAGGTGGCCGATGCCCTGGCGCACACCGGCACGCACGAGGTCTGGGAGTTTGGTGCGGGCTCGGGCGCGCTGGCGCTGCAATTGCTCGATGCGCTGGGTGACCAGGTGCAGCGCTACACCATCGTCGATCTGTCGGGCAGCCTGCGCGCGCGCCAGCAGGCGCTGCTGGCGGCGCACGCGCACAAAGTGCGCTGGCTGGACGCGCTGCCCGCGCAGATGGAAGGCGTCATCGTCGGCAACGAGGTGCTGGACGCCATGCCCGTGCAGCTGATCGCGCGCCACGGCGGCGCACAAGGCGGCGTCTGGCATGAGCGCGGCGTGGTGCTGGACGCGCAAGGTGCCTTCGCCTGGCAAGACCGCCCCACCGACCTGCGCCCGCCCCTGGACATTGACGGCCCGCACGACTACCTGACCGAAATCCACCCGCAGGCCGAAGCCTTCATCCACACCCTGGGCGACCGGCTGGTGCGCGGCGCGGCCTTCTTCATCGACTACGGCTTTGGCGAGGGCGAGTACTACCACCCCCAGCGCCACATGGGCACGGTGATGTGCCACCGCGCGCACCAGGCCGACGACAACCCGCTGCTGGATGTGGGCCTGAAAGACATCACCGCCCACGTCAACTTCACCGCCATGGCGCTGGCCGCGCAAGACCAGCCCCTGCCCCCCGACCAGGCGTGGAGCGTGCTGGGCTACACCACGCAGGCGCACTTTTTGATCAACTGCGGTTTGCTAGCAAAAATGGAGCTAGAACCGCTGGCTGGCCGGGCGCTGGCGGCCAAATTGATCATGGAGCACGAGATGGGCGAGCTGTTCAAGGTGTTGGCGCTGTGCAAGGGCCAGCCCTGGGATGCGGTGGGTTTTACCCACGGCGACCGTACCCACCGCTTATGAGCGGCCAAGCCGTCCGAGGCGCGCCATGATCCGCTGGCTGATCGTGATTTTTCTGGCGCTAGTGCTGATCAACGGCCTGGCGCCCTGGCTGCGCAAACTGGGGCTGGGGCGGCTGCCGGGGGATTTTCACTTTCGCCTGTTTGGCCGCGATTGGTTTATTCCGCTGGCCAGCACCGTGCTGTTGAGCCTGGTGCTGAGTTTGGCGGTCAAGTGGTGGTAGTGCTCTGGAGCTATAAGCAAACCGGCCTCTCCGCCTTGCTGGATATGCGCTGGCAGCTCTCTTTTTTGTAGCTTTTGTGCTGTGGCAGGCGCGCTGGCAGGTGGCTGGGTGGGGGGCCTGCGGCTTGAATTCGGGCCTGCATGGCCCGATGTCTGGCGCATTGCCTTTTTTGAAAGCACCCCATGACCGAAGCCTTGCACATCGTTTGCCCGCACTGCCACACCACCAACCGCGTGCAGGCTGCGCAGTTGCACAGCAACCCCGACTGCGGCAGTTGCCACCGCCCGCTGTTCACCGGCGAGCCGCTGGCGCTGGATGCGGCCACGTTTGCCAAGCACACCGGGCGCAGCCATATCCCGGTGCTGGTCGATTTTTGGGCGCCCTGGTGCGGGCCGTGCCGCCAGATGGCCCCGGCGTTTGCCCAGGCCGCACAGCAACTGGAGCCGCAGGTGCGCCTGGCCAAGCTCGATACCGAGGCGCACCCGCAGGTGGCGGCGCCCCACCACATCCGCAGCATTCCGACGATGGTGCTGTTCAAAGGCGGCAGCGAGGTGGCGCGCATCTCGGGCGCACTGGGGGCGGCTGACATCGTGCGCTGGGTGCGCGCAGCGCTGTAATCAGGCGTTGTCTGCGGCGGCCAGGCCCGGCCAGGCCGCTACGGCCTGCACCCGGGCCGCGTGTATCCATTCACCCACTTTTTGGCCTGTAACGCCCGCCGCTGCTGCGCGATCAGCTATCACACTGGTAGCAACCGACTGCACCGCCGCCAGTGCAGCATTCAGCCGTGGGCGCTGCGGGTAGGCGGATTCCTCGAAGTGCAGGCGCCCGCGCGCGTCGCATTCGCAGGCCAGCAAAACCCCATCAAAGCGCGCGGGTTTGCGGATGGCGTCGCAGCGCTCCAGCAGGCGCACCAGGGCGGCGGCTTGGAGGTCGCTGCTGCGGTGGATGTTGCCGTGCTCGCGGGCCACCACGTCGGCCAGCTCGCGGCAGTCGGTGGGCACGCGCAGGCGCCCGGCCAGTGCCTTGAGCAGTCTGGCGCTGCGCTGCTCGTGGCCGATGTGGCGCGGCAGCACATCGGGCGGCGTCGTGCCCTTGCCCAGGTCGTGCGTGAGGCAGGCAAAGCGCACGGCCAGCGGCGCCTCTAGCCGCGCGGCCATGTCCAGCACCATCATCAGGTGGATGCCGGTGTCGATTTCGGGGTGGTACTCGGCGCGCTGGGGCACGCCCCACAGGCGGTTCACCTCGGGCAGCACCACGGCCAGCGCGCCGCATTCGCGCAGCACCTCGAACATGCGCGAGGGCTGCGCCTCCATCAGCCCGCGTGAGAGTTCCTGCCAGACGCGCTCGGCCACCAGGTGGTCGGCCTCGCCGTGCTGCACCATCTCGCGCATGAGCTGCATGGTTTCCGGCGCCACGGTGAAGTCGGTAAAGCGCGCGGCAAAACGCGCCACGCGCAGGATGCGCACCGGGTCTTCGCGAAAGGCATCGGTGACGTGGCGCAACACCTTGTTGTGCAGATCGCGGGCGCCGCCATAAGGGTCGAAATGGCCTTCGAGGCCCGCTGGGTCTGCGCTGACAGCTATCGCATTGATAGTGAGATCGCGCCGCGCCAGGTCTTCTTCCAGCGTCACGTCGGGCGAGGTCTGGATGACAAAGCCCCGGTAGCCGCGCCCGGTTTTGCGCTCGGTGCGGGCCAGGGCGTATTCCTCGCGCGTGTGCGGGTGCAAAAACACCGGAAAGTCGCGCCCCACGGGCAGGTAGCCGCGCGCCACCATGTCTTCGGGCGTGGCGCCCACCACCACCCAGTCGTGGTCATTGACCGGGCGGCCCAACAGGCGGTCGCGCACCGCGCCGCCAACCATGTAGATTTTCATGGGCGGCAGTGTAGGCGCTGGCAAAATCCTTCGCATGTCCTTGTCCCGCTCCCTCACCATTGCCCAGTTGAACCCCGATGGCAGCGTGCCGATTCCGCCTGCGCCCGACGCCGCTGCCAACGCCGCCGCCCAGGCCCTGGCGCGCGAGGCCCAGTTCGATGCCCTGCAAGCCAAGGTGGTGGCGCTGGAGGAGGTGCTGGCCAAGCCTTTGACCGACATCCTGGCCGACCGCAGCAAAGCCCTGGAAGCGGCCAGCGCCTGGGATGCGTTTGGCGCCATGTGGATGCTGTCGCAGCGCGCCATGCGCCAGGTGGCCATGGATTTGGCCGCGCAGCTGGGCGTGAGCGAGGCCGAGGTGGTGGCGCGCGCCCTGGCCAACGCCAACCGCGTGCTCAACACCGAAGACGAAGACCTGGGCGGCACCATCGCCCCGGTGCAACTGGCGCACATTGCCCGGCACAAGCCGTATCTGCGCAAGCAGTTCAGGTAGTCCGCGCATGTGGGTGGCGCAAGCCTGCGGCCGTTTTGCGGTACGGTGATCGTTTCTGGCCCCTGGCCTGATGCGGGGCCAGGGGCTTTTCAAGAAAACACCGGCCTGAAAAAGCTGCGTTCGTAGCTGACGATGCAGTCGGTTTCTTCGGCATAGCGGAACGCGGCTTGGCAGGCCGCGTCCTGCATCGACTGCTGGCGGTACACCTCGTAGGCCGCGAGGCTGTCAAAAGTGAACAGGGCGAGGGCGATGTTGTTGGCGCCCTCGCTGGGCATGAAGTAGCCGTGGTGCTGGCCGCCGAATTTTTCGACCAGCGCAATCCACAGTTTTCCGTAGTGCTCAAATTCTTGGAGCTTGCGGGGGTTGAGCACGTAGCGCAGGGAGATGGTGACGGCCATGGTGCGGTTCAGCCTTGTGTGGGTTGCAGGCGGTAGGGTTCTTCAAAGTCCAGAAAGTCCTGCTCGGCCAGGGCCTCATCGATCCAGGCTTTCACGCCGGGCAACTCGCGCACGCGCTGCACGTAGGCGGCGATGTGGGCTGGCAGGGGCAGGGCGTAGCTGTGCAGGCGCATGCACACGGGGGCAAAGTAGGCGTCGGCGATGGAGAACTCGCCAAACAACATCGGGCCGCCGTGCTCTTGCAGCAGGGCGCTCCACATCTGCACCAGCCGCTGCACATCGGCGCGCACGCCAGGCTGGTCGCGCCAGATCAACGCGCCGGCGTGGGCCAAATCGGCCTCGATGTTCATGGGGCAGTGGCTGCGCAGGGCGGTGAAGCCGCTGTGCATTTCCGCGCAGACGCTGCGGGCGCGCGCGCGGGTCTGGGGGGCTGCGGGCCAGAGTTGCTTGTCGGCCCAGGTTTCTGCCACGTACTCGGCAATGGCCAGCGTATCCCAGACGATCAGGTCGCCGTCCACCAGCACGGGCACCTTGCCGGTGGGGCTGACGGGGCCCAGTGCGCGTTTGAACTCGGAGCTGGCATCAAAGCTGTCAAAGCGTACGAACACTTCGTTGAAGGCGATCCCGGCCTGGCGCAGCAGCACCCAGGGGCGCATGGACCAGGACGAGTAGTTTTTATTGCCGATATACAGTTGGAGCATGGTGGGCACCTGTCGATGGGACGCAAAAAAAGTGAGTCCACCATGCTAGCGGCATGGGCGGGCACCACGGCCAGGTTGGTGGCTCAAATGGGCCAGACCACGCCGTTGTCGTTGAGGATGGCGTCCAGCGGCAGGTCGTGCGGCTCGGGTTCGAACTCGTCGAGGTAGCCGTGCGTGTAGCCCAGCCCCACGGTGAAGGGGCGTGGCTGCAACGTCGCCAGGGTACGGTCGTAAAAACCGCCGCCGTAGCCCAGCCGGTAGCCGCCCGGCCCATAGCCCACGCAGGGCACAAACAAGAGCGTGGGCACGATCAGCTCGGTGTCTTTGGGCTTGGGGATGCCGTAGGCATCTGCTTCCATCTCGCAGCCCGGGTACCAGGCGTGGAAGGTGAGCGTTTTGTGCTGTTTGTTCACCACCGGCAGGCCGATGCGGCGGCGCTGGGGTTCGTCCAGCAGTTCGCCGTCTTCCTTCCAGCGGTGCAGGGCGGGCAGCGGATCGAACTCCCCCTTGATGGGCCAGTAGGCGCCAATCACGGCATCGGGCCGGTGGATGAGCCAGATGCGCATCACCCGCTGTAGCAGGTCAGCGCGTTCCAGGCGGTCAGGCAGATTGAGGCGTTGTTCAACCAGAGTGCGGCGCAGGGCTGCTTTGTCCATCACATAATTCCCCCATGCAATTGCCCAAGATTCTGACACCCCTGGCCGCCAGCGCGCTGCTGGCCTGCGCGGCGCTGCCCGCCGCTGCACAAACCCAGGTCGCTACCGCCTTGCCTGCGGGCGCCAACGCCAGCACGCAGCCGCCTGCCCAAGGCGACGATGTCATCAAAGAAATGCAGCAGGCGTTTCGCAAGAAAGACAGCCGCAAGCTCACGCAGCTGCTGCCCCTGGCGCGCGGCCATGTGCTGGAGCCCTGGGCCGCTTATTGGGAACTGCGTGTGCGCCTGGAAGAGGCGCAGCCCGCTGAAATCACCGGCTTTTTGCAGCGCTTTGCGGGCACCTACCAGGAAGACCGGCTGCGCAACGACTGGCTGCTGCTGCTGGGCCAGCGCCGCGACTGGGCCCGCTTTGCCGAGCAGCATCCGCAGTACCGCATGTCCGACGACCGCGAAGTGCGCTGCTACGCGCTGGCCATCGACCTGGTGCGCGGCACCTCGCCCGAGGGTGCGGCGCAAGAGGTGCTGCGCCACTGGAACGGCCTGCGCGATGCCGACGACGGCTGCACCCACGCTGCGGGCGAATTTTTTGCCGCGCGCCAGTTGTCGGCGCTGGACGTGTGGCGCGAGGCGCGCCTGAGCGCCGAGGCCAACCGCCCCCGCGCGGTGCGCAATGCCGTGGCCATCGTGGCGCCCGAGGTGCTCAACCAGGTGGCCGAGCTGCACGACAAGCCCGCCCAGTTCCTGCGCGCCCGCGCCACAGCCCCCACGCGCCAGCGCCAGGAGCTGGTGGTGCTGGCCCTGATCCGCCAGGCCGCCAGTGACCCCGATGTCGCCGCCGAGCTGCTGGAGAACAAATGGGGCGTGCATCTGAGTGCAGAAGAGCGCCACTGGGTCTGGGGCGTGATCGGCAAGCAGGCAGCGCTGCGCCTGTCGCCTTCCGCGCAGGGGTATTTCAACAAAGTCGGCAAAGACCAGGACTTGAACGACGACCTGCTGGGCTGGAAGGTGCGCAGCGCCCTGCGCGCCGGGCAGTGGCGCACCGTGCGCCGCGCCATCGAGGCCATGAGCGAGCCCACGCGCCAGGACAGCACCTGGGCCTACTGGGAGGCGCGCGCCCTGCTGGCGGGCCAGCCCAGCGAGGCCGATCGCACCCGTGCCCGCAGCCTGCTGGAAGGCATTGCCAGCCCGCGCGGTTTTTACGAGCAGCTGGCCCTGGAAGACCTGGGCCAGCGCATCACCGTGCCGCCCGCGCCCGCGCCGCTGACGGCGCAAGAAAAAGCCGCTGCCCGCGCCAACCCGTCGCTGAACCGGGCGCTGTACGCCATTGCCGCTGGCCTGCGCAGCGAAGGCACGCGCGAGTGGAACTACGCCACCAACCTGCACGCGCCCGGTGGCATGGCCGACCGCGAGTTGCTGGCCGCTGCCGACCTGGCCTGCCAGCGCGAAGTCTGGGACCGCTGCATCAACACCAGCGAGCGCACCCGCGCCGTGATGGACTTTGGCCAGCGCTACCCCATGCCGTTCCAGAGCGCCGTGGTGGCGCGCAGCCAGGGCATCGGGCTGGACCCGGCCTATGTGTACGGCCTGATCCGCCAGGAGAGCCGCTTCATCATGGATGCGCGCTCGGGCGTGGGCGCTTCGGGGTTGATGCAGGTGATGCCCGCCACGGCGCGCTGGACGGCCAAGAAAATCGGCCTGAACGGCTTCACCCCCGAGCAGATCAACGACCGCGACACCAACATCACCATCGGCACGGCCTACCTCAAGCTGGCGCTGGACGACTTTGCCGGCTCCATGCCCATGGCCGCCGCTGCCTACAACGCCGGCCCGGGGCGCCCGCGCAACTGGCGCAATGGCCCGGTGCTGGACGCCGCCATCTGGGCCGAAAACGTGCCCTTCACCGAGACGCGCGATTACGTCAAGAAGGTGCTGGCCAACACCACCAACTACGCCGCCATCCTCACGGGCCAGCCCCAGTCTTTGAGAAGCCGCCTGGGCGTGGTCGGCCCGCGCGATGGCGCCCTGGCCGAGGTCAACAAAGACCTGCCCTGAGCAGCCTGCGGTGCGCCTGGGCGGGCGCGCCCTCAGCCCTGCGGTGCCGCCACGATGCGGCAGGCCTTGCCGCTGCGCCCGCGCGGCACGCTCTGGCCCAGCAGAACGCACACCTCGATGGGGGCAGCGCCCATGGCCGTGGCAAACGCTTGCAGCGCGGCGCGGCTGCGCACCAGGGCGCGTTCTCCGGCTGCGCCCTCCAGTGGCAGGTGCAGTTCCAGCGTGCGGTCATCGATCTGGCACAGGTAAAAGTCAAACACCCCGGCGCAATCTTCCATCACGGTCGATAGCGCCAGGGGCAGCAGCGTCACGCTCTCGCCGTTGCTGCCCGCCAGCACCAGGGGTTCGTCGTGGCGGCCCTGCACTTCGATCACGGGCAGGGGTGAGCCGCAGGTGCAGCGCTCGGCGTGCAGCGTGACGTGGTCGCCCAGCTCGTAGCGGATCAGCGGCTGCACGGTGTTGGCCAGGTTGGTCAGCAGCACACTGTGCGAGGGCTGGCCTGCGGGCACGGGCCGGTGGTGCTCATCCACGGGCTCCAGAATCACCCAATCGGCGTTCAGGTGCATCTGGCCGTGCGCGCATTCCCAGCCCATGGCCAGAAACTCCGAGGCGCCGTAGCTGTTGCGCACGGCGCCTTTCAGGTGGCGGGCAATGTGTGTGCGGGCGGCGCTGCCCAGGCACTCGCCCCCTGTCCAGATTTCGCGCGGGGCGATGTGCAGGGTGCCGCGCAGGGCCTCGTCGGCCAGCAGGGTTGCTGCCGTGGGGTAGGTGGCGATGACGGTGGGGCCAAACGCATTGAGCGCCTGCACCAATGCCGATAACGGCTCCATGATCGAAAAGCTGCGCGTGCTGCACGCCAGCCAGGGGTTGATGGCGCACAGCCGCAGCACCGAGACGTAGCTGGCAAAGTGCCCGTCCAGCGCGCCGATGAAGGCGGTGCGATCGGTCATGCCCAGCGGGTTCCACCAGGGCGGCGGGGGCTTGGGCGGCGGGCTGCGGCGCAGGGCCTCCAGGGCGTCGTACACGGCCATGGTCTGGGCGTCTTGCACAAAGATGCCGGGCTGGCCGCTGGTGCCCGAGCTTTCCCACACCAGGTAGCGCCCCAGCCAGGGCTGGCCGATGCGCGCAGGGTCGGCGGTGAAAGCCTGCAACGCATCGAGCTTCAGGCGGGGGTCGGTCACCCAGCCGGAAAAATCCGCCATCAGTTGCGCGCGCGTGACCACGGGCAGCTGCTGTAGCGGGGTGTGGGCTGTGGTGCCCGCTGGCCACAGCCGCTGGTACAGGCGCGAGCCGCGCAGGGTCGTCTCCATCAGCAGAGCCAGCCGGGTGCGCTGGCGCTGCGCTATGTCTTGCGGGGTGCCACGCTGGGCCACGGCTACGTCCAGCGACACGGTGGACAGGCGCAGCGGGTCGAACACGGTATTCATGCCGGGTGGGGCGCGCGGGCGCCTTGGGCGGTGGAGATCAGCGTGGACATCGGCGCTCCTTGGTGGCTAACGGTGGCATCCATCATAGAAGCCCCGGCCCGGGCGCCTGCCGCGTGCGGGTCTATGCGTTGTGCAGCAGCTCGCCCTGGCGTGTGGCGGCGCCCGAGCGCACCAGGTCGTCGGCCAGGCTGTGCAGCCAGGCGGTGAGGGCCTGATCGCCAAAATAGCGCTGGTGCAGCAGGCCGAAGTAGGGCGTGGCGCTGGCCCAGGCGCTCAGGTCGGTCAGCGAGATCTGTTGCCACTCCAGCAGCTTGTATTTCAGCAGCACCTTGGCCGCGTACAGCGCGTGTTTGGCCGGCGTGCGCGCAAAGCCGTCGAGCCTGCGGCGCGCGACTTCCAGCGCCCGGGGCGTGTCGGTAAACACGGCGCCGTGGCCCGGAATGACGGTGCGTGGCCCCAGGCGCTCGATCAGGTCGAGCGTGGCGGCCACTTCGGCAAAGGCCGCTTCGCCCTCCAGTTCGGGAAAGACCACGCCAAAGCCGTTCTCCCACAGCGCATCGCCCGAGATCAGGACGCGCGCGTGTGGCTCGAACAGCACGATGGCGTGCGTGTCGTGCCCCGGCGCGGCGTGGATTTGCCAGGGCACATCGCCCAGCACCACCTCGGTGCCCGGCTGCAAGAGCGCATCGGCGCGGAACGGCGGGCACTCCTGGCCGGTGGGGGTGTAGCTCAGGGCGTAGGCGTCCCAGTGGTGTACGTGCGCGGCTTGGCCGGGCGGGATGCTGGTGTGCGCTCCGGGCCAGTGCGCTTGCAGCGCGGCATTGCCGCCGCAGTGGTCGCTGTGCAGGTGGGTGTTGAGGATGCGCTCCAGTGCGCGCCCCTCCAGCGCGCTGGCCAGCAGCGCCACGGTTTGCGCGGCATGGGCGCAGTAGCCGGTATCGACCACGGCGGTGCCCGAGTGTTTGCCGCGAAAGACGATGTGGTTGGCCGACAGCCAGCCGCGTTCCAATACAGTGATTTCGGGCGGTAGGCCCCGTGTGGTGTGCGCCATTAGCTATCAAATAAGGAGTGATTCGGGCGGGCGTGCAGGCCACCGGGTGAAACAGTCCGCCGGTGGGTGGCTCTGCGGCCATCGCCTGCACCCGGGCGCAGGCCCCCTATTGTTCAAGCAATGGGCCCGCGCGCGCCAGCGGGCTTGCCCCAGTATGGTGTGCCGTGCGCGGGTCGGTGTGCCGGGGCTGGGTGCTGGCGCCCCGGTTGCACAATGCAGTTTTTGAAGGATGGCCACCACCATGATCGCCCGCTTGCAGCAGTTCTGGACGTTGTCGCTCATCGCGGGCCTGGCCTGGTGGTGTTGGCGGGTGTGGCCGCAGTCGCCTGCGTGGGCGCTGGCGGGGCTGGCGTGGGCCGGGTTGTGCCATGCGCTGGTGATTGGCACGCAGTTTGTCTGCATGCACCGCATCAACCGCGAGGATGCCGCCCCCCGCGCGCGCTGGCCCGCACTGCTGCGCGCCTGGTGGGCCGAGGCCGGGGCCATGCTGGTGGTGTTTTGCTGGCGCCAGCCGTTTCGCAGTGCCAGCTGCCCCGACTGGCTGCCTGCCACGCCCACGGGCCGGCGCGGCGTGGTGCTGGTACACGGGTTTTTGTGCAACCGGGGCGTGTGGTTGCCCTGGATGGCGCCGCTGCGCGCCGGTGGCCACGCTTTTGTGGCGGTGAACCTGGAGCCGGTGTTCGGCCCCATCGACGGCTACGTGGCGCAGATCGAAGCGGCCGTGCGCCGCGTCACCGAGGCCACCGGGCAGCCGCCGGTGCTGATTGGCCACAGCATGGGCGGGCTGGCCGCGCGCGCCTGGCTGCGGGCAGCGGCGCAGACCGACGCCCAGGCCGATGCCCGCATCCACGGCGCCATCACCCTGGGCACACCGCACGCGGGCACCTGGTGGGGGCGCTACAGCCGGGCGCCCAACGGCCAGCAGATGCGCCTGCACAGCGATTGGCTGGCGCAGTTGCAGCGCCAGGAGCCGCCCCAGCGCGCGGCGTTGTTCACCTGCTGGTATTCCAACTGCGACAACATTGTTTTTCCGGCCAGCACGGCGGCGCTGCCCGGTGCGCACCACCGCTTGATCGGCGGCGTAGGCCACATGCAGATGGCCAGCCACCCCCAGGTCATGCAGGCCTGCCTGCAAGCGCTGGACTGAGCCGCTGCCCAGGGCGCGGCAGGGCTCTTTGCTACTGTTTGAGTAGCTGCCAGCGCACACCAGCCGGGCGCTGGAGGCCCAAAACAGTTGAAATTTTCAGGCGCTGTCGCGCTGGTCGGCTGCGTACTCGGGCAGTGCCCGCACGCGCTCGTACACCGGGGCAAAGTCGGCGGCGGTCATGTCAAAAAGCTGCTCAAAGCTGTCGATGACGAAGTAGGTCTGCTGGTAGGTGTCGATCTTGTAGCGCGTGCGCATGGTGCGTTCCAGTTGCAGCGGCAGGCGCTGGGGCGCGGGGCTTTGCACCGAGTACGCCAGCTCCCCCGCCGAGCTGAGGATGCCCGCACCGTAGGCGCGCAAACCGTCGCTTTGGCGGATCAGGCCGAACTCAATGGTGTACCAGTACAGGCGCGACAGCAGCTCGCAGGCGCCCAGGCCCTGCGCCTTCAGGCCGCCTTGGCCGTAGCGCTGCACATAGTCGGCAAACACCGGGTTGAACAGCAGCGGCACATGGCCAAACAGGTCGTGAAAAATGTCGGGCTCGACGATGTAATCGAACTCTTCGGGCGTGCGAATCCAGTCGGTCACCGGAAATTTGCGGTTGGCCAGCAGCGTGAAAAAAGGCACCTCGGGAATCAGCCCCGGCACGGCCACGATCTCCCAGCGCGTGGCGCGGTACAGGCGCTCGTTGATTTCTTCAAAGCGCGGGATGCGGTCTTGGGCGCCCAGCGAGGGCAGGGCGGCGATGAACGCATCGCTGGCCAGCCCGGGCAGCAGGGCCGACTGGCGCTCGTACAGGCGCCGGTAGGTGTCGTGGTCGGCGCTGGTGTAGCGGGCAAAGTCTTGCGCACAGGTGTAGTCGGCACCAGCGCGGGCGTAGTCGCCACGCGGTGGGCGTTCGCTGGCGCCATAGACGACGGGTTCGACGGCCATGGGAGTCTCCTTTTTTTCTGCGAAGCCACCGCAGCGCAACAGCCTGCGGTGGCGGGCGCGGGCTCTGGTGGCCCGCATGGGCATCAGGCGCTGGTGGGCGCTTGCAGCACGCCACGGCGAATCTGGTCGAGTTCAATCGACTCGAACAGCGCCTTGAAGTTGCCGTTGCCAAAGCCATCGTCGCCCTTGCGCTGGATGAACTCGAAGAAGATGGGGCCGAGCTGGTTCTCGCTGAAAATTTGCAGCAGCAGCGCATCTTTCTTGCCGTCGATGAGGATTTTGCGCTCGCGCAGGGCGGCCAGTGGCTCGCCGTGGCCAGGGATGCGTTTTTCCACCAGTTCGTAGTAGGTGTCGGGGGTGTCCAGCAGGCGCACGCCGCTGGCGCGCAGCTTGTCCACCGTGGCATACAGGTCGTCCGAGCCCATGGCGATGTGCTGTATGCCCTCGCCGTTGTACATGTCCAAATATTCCTGGATCTGGCCGGGCTTGTCTTTGCCTTCTTCGTTGATGGGGATGCGGATCTTGCCGCAGGGGCTGGTCATGGCCTTGCTCTTGACGCCCGTGACCTGGCCTTCGATGTCGAAGTATTTGATCTCGCGGAAGTTGAACAGGCGCTCGTAAAAGCTGGCCCACTCCGCCATGCGGCCCCGGTGGACGTTGTGCGTGAGGTGGTCGATGTAGGTCAGGCCATGGCCGAAGGGGTGCAGGGCTTGTTCGGCGCTCAGGCCGGGCAGGGCCTCGAAGTCCACATCAAAAAAGCCGATGTTGCCGATGTCGCCGGGCTGCGCACCGTTTTTGCCGCGCCAGCGGTCTACCAGGTAAATCAGGCTGTCGCCAATGCCCTTGATGGCAGGAATGTTCAGCTCGCCCGGGCCGGCTTTGCCCGCGTAGCCCCAGGCGCCCAGGTTGATGGCGCGCTCGTAGGCGGCCTTGGCGTCGTGGACGCGGAACGCAATGGCGCAGACGCTGGGGCCGTGCAGGCGTGCAAAGCGCTGGGCAAAGCTGTCGGGCTCGGCGTTGATGATGAAGTTGATAGTGCCCTGGCGGTACAGGGTCACGTTTTTGTGGCGGTGGCGGGCCACGGCCTGGAAGCCCATGCTCTCGAACACGCGGCCCATGGCGGCGGGGTCGGGGGCGGCGTATTCGATGAACTCGAAGCCGTCGGTGCCCATGGGGTTGTCCCAGGCGGCAGTGTCTTGCGGGGGGTGGGTGGGCAACGTGGCGTTCATGGTGTCTCCGGTGGTAGTGGGTCGGTGCGTGTGGCGCACAAGGTATGCACTGTAGGCGCGTGTTACAGCAGTTTTTTGGAAAAACAATGGCTTTACAGGTGCTCTTTTGCAGGAAAGATGTGAAAAATTATGTTTTGAAGCATGATTTTTTTGCCGCTTTCTGGCTGTGCCAAAGTGCTTCGTAAAATGGGCCGCCATGAACGCCCCCCAAGCCCTGGACAAGCTGGACAAAGCCATCTTGCGCCGCCTGCAAGACAATGGCCGCGAAACCTATGACGTGATCGGTGCGCAGGTGGGTTTGTCGCCCAGTGCGGTGCTGCGCCGGGTCAAGCGGTTGGAAGAGACGGGCGTGATCGACCGCTACGTGGCCCTGGTCACTCCCGAGGCCGTGGGTCTGGGGCTGACGGCTTACCTCAACGTGCGCCTGGAAAAAAACACCGAAAGCCACAAGCGCAACCCCATGGACTTGTTCCGCGCGAGCGTGCAGACCTGGCCCGAGGTGGTCGAATGCGCCGCCCTGACCGGCGAGATGGACTACCTGCTGCGCGTGGTGGTACAGGACATGGCGCACTACAGCCGCTTCATCATGGACACCCTGCTCAAGCACCCCAGCGTGCAGGACTGCAAGACCAGCTTTGTGCTGGACCGCGTCAAAACCACCACCGCTGTGCCGGTGTAGCACCGCCTCCGGGCCGCGCGCAGTGGCCCCTTTACACGTAAGCGCCTGATTTCATTCAGGAACCGGGTATTTTCCCTAATTTGTTGCAGTGCAACAAAAAAAGCTTGGCGAGTTAAGGGAAAACCCTTAGAGTTGCTCCCATGATCCCAACCAAAGACTGGCTCAGGGCATCCTGGGGTGCTGGCATTGATCTGCTGCGCCCAGTGAGCGACCGGGAAACCGGCGATGCCCTTCCCCACCACGCCCCCAGGGTTCCGGTGGTGGTTCCCATCCGTTCTCTGGGTGCCACGTACCGCGATCGCATTGCGGCCCACCTGCTGGCATTGCCCCCCGCCGACCGCTACCTGCGCTTTGGCTACGCCGCCAACGACGACCAGATTCGCCGCTACGTGGCCCAGCTGGACTTTGAGCGCGATGAAATTTTTGGCGTCTATAACCGGCGCCTGGAGCTGGTGGCCATGGCCCACCTGGCGTTTGCCGAGCACCCCGAGCACAGCCAGTGCGCCGAGTTTGGCGTGTCGGTGCTGGGCAAGGCGCGCGGCCGTGGTCTGGGTGCTCGCCTGTTCGATCGCGCCATCATGCATGCGCGCAATGAGGGCGTTCACATGGTGTTCATCCATGCGCTGTCCGAGAACACGGCCATGCTCAAGATTGCCCGCAACGCCGGTGCCACGGTTGAGCGCGATGGTTCCGAGTCCGAGGCCTACCTGGCCCTGCCGCCCGCCAACCTGGACTCGCGCGTGAGCGAAATCGTCGAGCAGCAGTGGGCCGAGATGGACTACCGCCTGAAAAAGCAGGCCAAGCAGTTCTGGGACTTTCTGGCAGGCGTGCAAGAGGTGCGCCAGGGCGTGCGCGCCGCGCGCCACCAGTCTGCTGAATAAAGAAGCAGTGAACACAGGCAGGCCCGGGTGGCTTGCCTGCGCCGGGGCAGCGCGGGCGGGGCGCTGGCGGCGTATTGCCACAGCAATCCGGTATCCTAGACGCCCGTTTCACTACCGCACGTCCTGCACCCAAGGCTGTGTCAGACCCCTCCCCCGCGCGCCTTCCTGACAGAGAAGACAAGCGCACTTTTCTGCAAAAAGTCGTCGAATTCATCCACCCCGGCCCCGACTCGCGGGCCGAGCTGATCGGGGTGCTGGCCGATGCGCAAGACAACGCTGTCATCGACCCCGAAGCGCGCACCATGATGGAGCGCATCCTGCACCTGTCTGACCTGACCGTGGGCGACGTGATGGTGCCCACCCCGCGCATGGACATGCTGCACATCGACGCCCCGCTCGATGCGCTGCTGCAAGTGGTCATCAGCACCGCGCATTCGCGCTTTCCGGTGTACGAGGGCGAGCGCGAGAACATCATCGGTATTCTGATAGCCAAAGACCTGCTCAAGCTGCAACGCACGCCGGGGCTGCCGGTGCGCTCTTTGCTGCGCCCGGCCACTTTTGTGCCCGAAACCAAAGCGCTCAACGATTTGCTGCGCGACTTTCGCAGCAACCGCAACCACATGGCCATCGTCATTGACGAGTTTGGCCGCGTGGCCGGGCTGGCCACCATCGAGGATGTGCTGGAAGAGATCGTCGGTGAAATCGAGGACGAATTCGATCTGCCCGAGGACGAGGGCGACATCCTGCCCATGGGCGACCAGACCTACCGCGTGCGCGGCGATGCGCCCATCGAGCGTGTGGCCGAGGCCCTGGGCGTGGCCATCGTGGGCAGCGATCCCGACCTGTCCTTTGACACCATCGGTGGCCTGGTGGCCCATGAAGTGGGCCACGTGCCCAAGCGCGGCGAGCAATTGCAACTGTGCGGCCTGCAATGGGTGGTGCTGCACACCAAGGGCGGTGCGGTGCGCTGGTTCAAGGTGGCCGCTCCCGCGCCAGACGCGGGCGCTACCCACGCCGACACCCCGCTGGCGGGCTGATGGCGTTGGCCACCGCATCCGCGCCGGCACTGGCCCCTGTGACCGCGCCATCCACATCCGTGGCCATCAGCGCGCCGCGCGCTGCGCGCTGGCACTGGGCGCTGGCGCTGCTGGCCGGGCTGGCGCAGGCGGCGTCGCTGGCGTTGCCGGGCAGCGGTGCGCCGCAAGGCGGGCTGCAGTGGCTGTCTTTGGCCGCGCTGGCCTGGCTGGTGCGCCCTGCCACACCCTGGCGGCGTGCAGCCGCACTGGGCGGGGTGTTTGCCACGGCCTGGCTGGTGGGCGTGTTCTGGTGGCTGTTCATCTCCATGCACACCTATGGCGGTCTGGCGGCGCCGCTGGCAGTGCTGGCGGTGCTGGGTCTGGCGGTGTTTCTGGCCAGTTATTACGCCCTGGTTTTAGGGCTTTTTGCGGCTCTGGCGCCCGCTGGTCGTGCGCGAGCAGCTATTGTTTTCGGAGCGCTTTGGCTGCTGGCCGAATTGGCGCGCGGCACCTGGTGGACGGGCTTTCCGTGGGGCGCCAGCGGTTACGCCCATGTCGATGGGCCGCTGGCTGCATTGGCGCGCACCGTGGGTGTGTACGGCATCAGCAGCGTGGCCGCCATGCTGGCCATGCTGCTGGCCCAGGTGCGCCGCAGCGATGTGCGCAGCCCCCGTGCCTGGGCGCTGGCCGCCGCGCTGCTGGCCGGGTTGGGCGCACTGGCCTGGCAGCGCCACTGCGCCATCGAACAATGCGGTGCCCCGGCATCGGCGCCCACGCCCGCCCTGAGCCTGGCGCTGCTGCAAGGCAACATCCCGCAGGATGAGAAATTCCAGCCCGGCAGCGGTGTGCCCCTGGCGCTGCGCTGGTATGCCGAGCAACTGCACAGCGCGCAGGCGCAGCTGGTGGTGGCACCCGAAACGGCCATCCCGCTGCTGCCCCAGCAGCTCATGCCGGGCTACCTGGAGGCCATCGCGCAGCGCTACACCCAGGGCGGACAGGCCGCGCTGGTAGGCATGCCCCTGGGCGATCTGGAGCAGGGCTATACCAACTCCGTGCAGGGCTGGCGCCCGGGCCAGAGCGCGCCCTACCGCTACGACAAACACCACCTGGTGCCATTTGGCGAGTTCATACCGCCGCTGTTTCGCTGGTTTACCGAGTTGATGAACATTCCCCTGGGCGACTTCCACCGGGGCAGTCTGCGCCAGACGCCCTTTGTGTGGCGCGGCGAGCGCATCGCACCCAACATCTGCTACGAAGACCTGTTTGGTGAAGAGCTGGGCGCGCGTTTTGCCGACCCGGCCCAGGCGCCCACGGTGTTCGTCAACCTGAGCAACATCGGCTGGTTTGGCGACAGCGTGGCCATCGACCAGCACCTGAGCATCAGCCGCATGCGCGCCCTTGAATTCGAGCGCCCCATGGTGCGCGCCACCAACACCGGCGCCACGGCCATCATCGACCACCGCGGCGTGGTCACGCACCAGCTGGCGCGCGCCACGCGCGGCGTGCTCACGGGGCAGGTGCAAGGGCGCAGCGGCGCCATCACACCGTATGCGGCCTGGGTGTCGCGGTTTGGCCTGTGGCCGCTGTGGATTTTTGGCGCTGGGGTGGTCTTGGCAGCGTGGGTGCTGCGTCGCCAGGGGCGGCACTGAGGTGCGCAGTGCGCGGTCTGGCAGGTGCTGGGCTGCTTGATCCAGGTCATGGGGCGCACCCGAGGCCGCGCTGCCATAGGGGCGCTTGCTATCGCCGGGTGCGCCCAGTGCCTTGATAATAGGCGGCTGTGATTGCTTGCGCCCGGCGCAGGCTGTGAAAAATCGAGGTGGCCCGGCCGCCGTTCTGGAGCACGACTGAAAATGGCAGATTCCTTTTCCTACGACCAATTGATCGCCTCGGGCGAGGGCCGGCTGTTCAGCCCGGACAGCGGGCGTCTGCCGCTGCCGCCCATGCTGATGTTCGACCGCATCACGCACATCGACGCCGATGGTGGTGCCCACGGCCTGGGCAAAATCCGCGCCGAGCTGGATGTCAAGCCCGACCTGTGGTTCTTTGCCTGCCACTTCCAGGGCGATCCGGTGATGCCGGGCTGCCTGGGGCTGGATGCCATGTGGCAGCTCATTGGCTTCTATTTGACCTGGCTGCAACTGCCGGGCCGGGGTCGTGCACTGGGTGCGGGCGAGGTCAAGTTCACCGGCGAAGTGGGCCCGGACGTGAAGCTGGTCACCTACGAGATCGACATCAAGCGCGTCATCAAACGCAAGCTGTGCATGGCCATTGGTGATGCGCGCCTGCTGGCCGATGGCAAAGAAATTTACGTGGCCAACGACCTGCGTGTGGGCTTGTTCAAACGCGAGGAAGACGGCGCAGCACAAGGAGCCGCAGCATGAAACGGGTCGTCATCACCGGCACGGGCATCGTCTCGTGCATTGGCAACGACAACGCCACCGTCACCCAGGCCCTGCGCGAGAGCCGCTCGGGCATCCGCGCCATGCCGCAGTTCACCGAGCTGGGCATGCGCAGCCAGGTGGCGGGTGTGCCGCAAATCAACCTCGAAGAGCGTATTGACCGCAAGCAACTGCGCTTCATGGGCGATGCAGCAGCCTACGCGCACATTGCGTTGGCCGATGCCATTGCCGCCTCGGGCCTGACGCCAGCCCAGGTGTCGAACCCGCGCACCGGCCTCATCATGGGCTCGGGCGGCGGTTCGCCAGCCAACCAGATTGAAGCGGCTGACATTCTGCGCAGCAAGGGCATTCGCCGCGTGGGGCCTTACCAGGTCACGCGCTGCATGAGTTCGACGGTGTCGGCCTGCCTGTCCACCAACTTCGCCATCAAGGGCATCAACTACTCCATCACCTCGGCGTGCAGCACCTCGGCGCACTGCATTGGCGCAGCGGCCCAGCAAATTGCCTGGGGCATGCAGGACGTGATGTTTGCCGGTGGCGGCGAAGAAGTCACCTGGGGCATGGGCCTGCTGTTTGACGCCATGGGCGCCATGTCCAGCGCCTACAACGCCACGCCTGAAAAAGCATCGCGCGCCTACGACGCCCACCGTGACGGCTTTGTGCTCTCGGGCGGCGGCGGTGCCGTGGTGCTCGAGAGTCTGGACCACGCCCTGGCGCGCGGTGCCACCATTTTGGGCGAGGTGATCGGTTTTGGCGCTACTTCCGATGGTGCCGACATGGTCGCGCCCTCGGGCGACGGCGCCGTGGCCTGCATGCGCCAAGCCATCGCCACGGTAAACGAGCCCATTGACTACATCAACACCCATGGCACTTCCACGCCCGTGGGTGATGTGCCCGAGTTGCGCGCCATCCGCGAAGTATTTGGCGATGCCATTCCGCGCTTTTCGTCCACCAAGTCGCTCACTGGCCATTCGCTGGGTGCCACGGGCGTGCAAGAGGCCATTTACTGCCTGTTGATGTTGCAGCAGGGCTTTATTGCCGGCTCGGCCAACATCGAAACGCTGGAGCCCGCCGCCGAAGGCATGCCGCTGGTGCGCCAGACGGTGGATGCGCCCATTCGCACGGCCCTGTCCAACAGCTTCGGCTTTGGCGGCACCAACGCCAGCCTGGTACTGCGCCGCTGGGACTGCTAAACCCGCGCCCCGTTCTCCCTGCCAAAGCCTGCCTGCGTGTCATTGCGCAGGCAGGCTTTTTGCTTTTTCCATCGGTGGCGCGCAAAACATTCAGGGGGAAATTTTTTGCAAGATTTCAGTAAATGTTTGATTTAACTGTGTGCCAATTACCCATAAGATGGTGTATCTGCCCAAAAAGCAGGTGCGGCTAATCCGCTTCATCAGCGGGTTCTGATCCATCCTTCGGAAAGCTCACTCATGCACATTTCCTCCCCCATCTCCCGTCGCTGGTTCGCTGGCGTCGTGCTGTCGGCCCTGTCTGCTGTGGCCATGGCCCAGGCGGCCCAACCCCATGTGGTGGTGCTGGCCACTGGCGGCACCATTGCCGGTGCGGGTGCATCGGCGGCCAACAGTGCCACCTATGCTGCCGCCAAAGTGCCTGTGGACAAGCTGCTGGCGGGCTTGCCCGAGTTGAGCAGCGTGGCCAAAGTCTCGGGTGAACAGGTGTTTCAGATCGCCTCCGAGAGCTTTACCAACGAGCATCTGCTCAAGCTGGGCCAGCGCGTATCTGCCCTGAGCAAGCAGCCCGATGTGGACGGCATCGTCATCACCCACGGCACCGATACCCTGGAAGAAACTGCCTACTTTCTGAGCCTGGTGGTTCACACCACCAAGCCGATTGTGGTGGTGGGATCGATGCGGCCTGGCACGGCCCTGTCGGCAGACGGCGCCCTGAACCTGTATGACGCCGTGAGCGTGGCCGCCAGCAAGGACGCGGCGGGCAAGGGCGTGTTGGTCACCATGAACGACGAGATCCAAAGTGGCCGTGATGTGAGCAAAACCATCAACATCAAGACCGAGGCCTTCAAGAGCCAGTGGGGGCCGCTGGGCATGGTGGTAGAGGGCAAGAACTACTGGTTCCGCGCCCCGGTCAAGCGCCACACCATGAATTCCGAATTCAACATTGACGACATCAAGGCCCTGCCTGCCGTGGACATCGTGTATGGCTACAGCAACATGAACACCACCGGCATCGAAGCCTATGGCAAAGCGGGCGTCAAAGCGCTGGTGCATGCAGGCACTGGCAACGGCTCGGTGGCCGCGCAGGCGGTGGATTCGCTCAAGGCCCTGCGTGCCCAGGGTGTGCAGATCGTGCGCTCGGCCCGTGTGCCCGATGGCTTTGTGCTGCGCAACGCCGAGCAGCCCGATGACAAATACGATTGGGTGGTTGCCCACGACCTGCGTCCCCAAAAGGCCCGCATCCTGGCCATGGTCGCACTGACCAAAACCAATGACAGCAAAGAGTTGCAACGCATCTTCTGGGAATATTGATCTTCTGCCAGAAGGCCCGGGGGCAACCTGCCTGGCGCCTGCCATTTGACAAGGCCAGCACCCCCAAAGGGCGCTGGCCTTTGTTGCTGGGGGGCTGCGCAATCGGTCGGCGTGCCACCTGCACCCTAAAATCAGGGGCTGTACGTGGGCTGGCATTGCCAGCGCGCGTCTTTCTACCCTTTCTTATTGCCAGGCCCTGGCCCTGCCAGAGTGCCTCTCAAAGCCATGTTGACCTTCCAGCAAATCATCTTGAAGCTGCAGTCCTACTGGGATGCCCAGGGCTGCGCGCTTTTACAGCCCTACGACATGGAAGTGGGCGCCGGTACGTCGCACACCGCGACGTTTTTGCGCGCCATCGGCCCTGAGCCCTGGAAGGCTGCCTACGTGCAGCCCAGCCGCCGCCCCAAGGATGGCCGCTATGGCGAAAACCCCAACCGCTTGCAGCATTACTACCAGTTCCAGGTGGTTTTGAAGCCCGCACCCGCCAACATCCTGGAGCTGTACCTGGGCAGCCTGGAGGCGCTGGGCTTCGATCTGAAAAAGAACGACATCCGCTTCGTGGAAGACGACTGGGAAAACCCCACGCTAGGCGCCTGGGGCCTGGGCTGGGAAGTCTGGCTCAACGGCATGGAAGTGACGCAGTTCACCTATTTCCAGCAGGTGGGCGGCATCGACTGCAAGCCCGCCACGGGCGAAATCACGTATGGCCTGGAGCGCCTGGCCATGTACCTGCAAGGCGTGGACAACGTCTACAACCTGACCTGGACGGAAGGCGCTGACGGCACCAAGCTGACCTACGGCGATGTGTACAAGCAAAACGAGGTCGAGCAGTCCACCTACAACTTTGAGCACTCGGACGCCGATTTTCTGTTTACCGCCTTCAACGCCCACGAAAAGCAGGCCCAGCACCTGATGCAAGAGCAACTGGCCCTGCCCGCCTACGAGCAGGTTTTGAAGGCTGCGCACAGCTTTAACTTGCTGGACGCGCGCGGCGCCATCAGCGTGACCGAGCGCGCTGCCTACATTGGCCGCATCCGCAACCTGGCACGCGCCGTGGCCAAGAGCTACCTTGACAGCCGCGCCCGCCTGGGCTTTCCGATGGCGCCCCGGGCCTGGGCCGAGGAGGTGCTGGCCGAACTGGACAAGGCCCAGCAGCAACAGAAAAAAGCAGCCTGAGGCGACGCAAGAGAAACACCATGACCCATCCGAATTTGCTGGTTGAACTGTTTGTTGAAGAGCTGCCCCCGAAGGCGCTGCAAAAACTGGGCGACGCCTTCGCTGGCGTGTTGCTGGCACAGTTGCAGGCCCAGGGGCTGGCCGCGCCGGACGCTGTGCTCACCGCTTACGCATCGCCGCGCCGCCTGGCTGCACACATCAGCGCCGTGGCACCGCAGGCCGCTGACAAGGCCCAGTCGCAAAAACTCATGCCCGTGGCCGTGGGCCTGGACGCCGCAGGCAACGCCACCCCCGCATTGCTGAAAAAGCTGGCCGCGCTCGGGGCCGATGTGTCCGACCCCGCCGCTGCCGTGGCCGCGCTGCAACGCGCCCCCGATGGCAAGGCAGAGGCTCTGTTCCACCACAGCACTGTGCGCGGCGCCACGTTGGCCGAGGGCCTGCAAAAAGCGCTGGACGAGGCCGTGGCCAAACTGCCCATCCCCAAGGTGATGCGCTACCAGCTCGCCGCAGGCTGTGACATGCCAGGCTGGAGCAGTGTGAGCTTTGTGCGCCCCGCGCACGGGCTGGTGGCACTGCACGGCAGCGACGTGGTGCCCGTGCAGACGCTGGGCTTGACGGCAGGCAACGCCACCCAGGGCCACCGTTTCGAGGCTGCCGTCTCGCCCGTAGTGCTCCAGGATGCCGACAGCTATGCCGGGCAGCTGCGCACGCAGGGCGCCGTGATCGCCTCGTTCACCGAGCGCAAGGCCGAGATTGCCCGCCAGTTGCAGGCCGCCGCAGCCCAGGTGGGTAGCGGCGCCCGCCCCATCGAAGACGATGCGCTGCTGGACGAAGTCACCGCGCTGGTCGAGCGCCCCAACGTGCTCATCTGCGCTTTTGAGCCAGAGTTTCTCGACGTGCCGCAGGAGTGCCTCATCCTCACGATGAAGGCCAATCAAAAATACTTCCCGCTGCTCGACGCTGCGGGCAAGCTGACCAACCAATTCCTGGTAGTGAGCAACATCAGCCCCGAAGACACCAGCTTTGTGACCGGCGGCAACGAGCGCGTGGTGCGCCCGCGCCTGGCCGATGCCAAGTTCTTCTTCGACCAGGATCGCAAGAAAACGCTGGCCTCGCGCGTCGATGGCCTGGGCAAGGTGGTCTACCACAACAAGCTGGGCACGCAAGGCGAGCGCGTGGAGCGCGTGCGCGCGATTGCCAAAGCCATTGCCACGCAACTGGGCGATGCCAAGCTGGTGCAGGACGCCGACCTGGCCGCCCAACTGGCCAAGACCGACCTCGTGACCGACATGGTGGGCGAGTTCCCCGAGCTGCAAGGCACCATGGGCCGCTACTACGCGCTCAACGACGGCCTGGGCGAGACGATTGCCGACGCCATCGAAGACCACTACAAACCGCGCTTTGCCGGAGACAGCCTGCCGCGCAACCTGGCGGGCGTGGTGGTGGCGCTGGCCGACAAGCTCGAAACGCTGGTGGGCATGTTCGGCATTGGCAACCTGCCCACAGGCGACCGCGATCCGTTTGCGCTGCGCCGCCACGCGCTGGGCGTGATCCGCATGCTGGTCGAGAAAGACCTGCCGCTGGATTTGCAAGCGCTGCTGGCCAGTGCCGTGCCCGCATTCGGTGACAAGATTCAGGATGCCTCGGCGCAACTGGCCGAGTTCATCTACGACCGCCTGGCGGGCAACCTGCGCGAGCAGGGCTACAGCGCGCAAGAGGTCGATGCCGTGCTGGCGCTGCGCCCACAGCGCCTGGCGCTGGTCGGTCAGCAGCTGGCGGCAGTGCGCGCCTTTGCTGCGCTGCCCGAAAGCCCGGCCCTGGCCGCCGCCAACAAGCGCGT
>NZ_JAQUAL010000032.1:0-25113 GCF_028687295.1 Simplicispira sp. | reverse complement strand
TCAAAGTCGGCCCAGGTCAGCAGGGTGTCGCAGCGCAGGGGGCTGGCGGGGTCAGCGCTGGCAGGATCGGTGGTGGTGTCTGGGCCATCTGGGGGCGCCGTCGTGGTGTCAGCGCCTGCGGTGGCGGCGGCAGACAGGTCGGCGTCCGCAAAGAGGTCGCTGGTCAGGTTATCGCTGGGCTTTTTAGCGGCTTTTTTGGGGGTGGGTGCGGGGGCGGCCTGGGCCGGTGCAGCGCCCAGCGCACTGGCCAGGCCCTTGAAACCGTATTGTTGGTAAAAATCGCGCAAGGCGCCCGTCTGTGGTGCGCCTACAGCTATTGAATCCATAGCAGGCAGGCCGGGCACATGGCCGTCCAGGTCGCAGTCGGTTTTGATGGTGACGAGCTGGCGCGCCGTGGGCAGCCAGCCCAGCGCGCCGCGCAGGTTCTCGCCCACCACGCCTTTGATCTCACCCGCACGGGCCACCAGCGCGTCCAGCGAGCCGTATTCCATCAGCCACTTGGCCGCCGTTTTGGGGCCCACCTTGGGTACGCCGGGCACGTTGTCCACGGTGTCGCCCACCAGCGCCTGAAAATCCACCATCAGCGCGGGCGGAACGCCAAACTCGGCCGTGACGCCGGCCACGTCGCGCTTTTTGCCGTTCATGGTGTCGATGATGGTGATGTGCTCGTTCACCAGCTGGCTCAGGTCTTTGTCGCCGCTGCTGACGATCACGTCAATGCCCTGGCGCGCTGCCGCCACGGCCAGCGTACCGATCACGTCGTCGGCCTCCACGCCCGTGATGGCCAGCACGGGCCAGCCCAGCAGGCGCACCACTTCATGGATGGGCGCGATCTGGGCGCGCAGGTCGTCGGGCATGGGTGCGCGCTGGGCTTTGTACTGCGGATAGAGGGCGTCGCGGAAGGTGGGGCCCGAGGCGTCAAACACGCAGGCGGCGTAGTCGGCCTGCACTTGCTTGCTCAGCGCCTGCATCATGTTGACCATGCCGCGAATGGCGCCCGTGGCGGGGCTGTGGGGGTCGCCGGGCACCGCACGCAGGTCGGGCATGGCGTGGTAGGCGCGGTAGAGGTAGCTGGAGCCATCGACCAGCACCAAAGTCTTAGGTTTGCTCATGGCGGCGATTGTGCATGGCGGCGCTGGCCCCGTGCAGGCGCCGCCTACAATCGCGCCATGCGCGCTGCCCCCCACCCCCTTTACGCCCTTTTGCTGCTGGCTTTTGCCACGGCCCCTGCCCTGGCCCAAAATACAAGCCAAAACGCCCTGCAAAGCCCTGCTGATGGGCGCGAGCAGCTATCAAACCAAGAGCAAAATGCGCCGCGCCAGAACCAGCGCACCGAGCGCATCCGGGTGGAAGACGGCGGCAGCCGCGTCGATGAGCTGCGCATTGGCGGCCAGACGCAAAGCATTACGGTGCAACCCAAGGTGGGCGACCTGCCCGCCTACGAGGTGCAGCCCTCCGATGGCGTGCGCAACCGCAGCCAGAACGGCGCTGAAGCCACCACCGGCTCGCGCGTCTGGAACGTGATGAAGTTCTGACGCACCGGCCCTGTGCCCCCTCCTGGCTTCGCACCTTCCGGGGTGCGATCTTTTTTGCCCCTGATTTTTTTGTTGTGTTCTGAGCGATGGCCGTATTTACCAAAGTCTCCCTGAAAGAGGCGCGCGAACTGCTGCGCCGTTTGCACCTGGGCGAGCTGCAAAAGCTGCGCGGCATCGAAGGTGGTATCGAAAACACCAACTACTTCGTCACCAGCGACCAGGGCGAGTTCGTGCTGACGCTGTTTGAGCGCCTCACCGCCGAGCAGCTGCCGTTTTATCTGCACCTGATGAAGCACCTGGCGCAGGCGGGCATCCCCGTGCCCGACCCGCGCGCCGACCAGCGCGGCGCCATCTTGCACACCGTTTGCGGCAAACCCGCTGCCGTAGTCAACCGCCTGCCCGGCCAAAGCCAGCTGGCACCGCAGGCCGCGCACTGCGCCGCCGTGGGCGACATGCTGGCGCGCATGCACCTGGCCGGGCGCGGCTACGAGCGCCAGCAGCCCAACCTGCGCGGCCTGCCCTGGTGGAACGAGACCGTGCCCGTGGTACTGCCCCACCTCACGCCTGAACAAGCCGATCTGCTGGGCGCCGAGTTGGCTTATCAAAACCACATTGCCGCCAGCTCGGCCTATACGGCGCTGCCGCGTGGCCCGGTACACGCCGACCTGTTCCGCGACAACGTGATGTTTGACGGCGAACAGCTCACAGGTTTCTTCGACTTTTACTTTGCCGGTGTCGATACCTGGCTGTTCGACCTGGCCGTGTGCCTGAACGACTGGTGCATTGACTGGGCCACAGGCGCCCACCACGCCGAACGCGCCGGTGCCATGCTGCGCGCCTACCAGGCCGTGCGCCCGCTGGCTGCAGCCGAGCGCCAATTGATCAACGCCATGCTGCGCGCGGGGGCACTGCGCTTCTGGATTTCGCGGTTGTGGGACTATTACCTGCCGCGCGAGGCTTCCATGCTCACCCCGCACGACCCCGCACACTTCGAGCGCGTGCTGCGCCAGCGCATTGCGCACCCGCTACAGGCCTGAGAGGCTGGAAACCCCACCATGAAACTCCACATCGTCCCCGCCAGCACCGGCATCACCTGGGTCAAGAGTGGCATCGCCGTGTTCCGGCGCCAACCCATGGCCATGGCGGCACTGTTCTTCATGACCATGGCGGCGATGTCGCTGGCCTCGGTGGTGCCGTTGATCGGCCCGGCGCTGGCGCTGGCGCTGCTGCCCTCGGCCACGCTGGCGATGATGGTGGCCTCGGCAGAGGCCATGCAGGGGCGCTTTCCCACGCCAGCGGTGCTGCTGGTGGCGTTTCGCACCGGACGCCAGCGCCTGAACCACATGCTGGTACTGGGTGCGCTGTATGCGGGGGGATTTCTGGCGGTGATGGGCATATCGGCGCTGGTCGATGGCGGCGTGTTTGCCCAGGTCTATCTGGGCGGCGAGACCATGACGCAGGAGATCGCTGAAAACGAGGACTTCCAGCACGCCATGTGGGTGGCCATGGCGCTGTACCTGCCGCTGTCGCTGCTGTTCTGGCACGCGCCCGGCCTGGTGCATTGGCATGGCGTACCGCCAGTGAAGAGCCTGTTTTTCAGCATCGTGGCCTGCGTGCGCAATTTCGGCGCTTTTGTTGTCTTTGGTCTGGGCTGGCTGGCCGTGTTTGCACTGGGCGGCGTGCTGATGAGCCTGGTCTCGGCGGTGCTGGCGGTGCTGGGGCTGTTCAGCGCCGGGGCCATGGGCGGCTTGATGGTCGGTTTGGCCATGGTGATGGCGGCCATGTTCTTCAGCTCCATCGTCTTCACGTTTCGCGATTGTTTCGCGGCACCCGACACTGCCTCCCCCACCCCTGACGCACCTACATCGCCCTGAGCGTTCTCGCGGCCTGCCCTGCCTTTTGCACGTGCGGGCCAGCGTCAGACCCCTGCGCCAGGGTGTGGCGCACTGCACGCCAGCGCCAGCACATAAGGGGGCGCCCCCACCGGGAGTGCATCTGGCGGCACAGGCAGTTGCTCCAGCACGGCAGCGTTCAGGTGCAGCTCCCGGGCTGGCGACCACTCTTGCAAACCGAGGCCCAGGCATTTGCTGCGCGCCTCCATGGCCGCCCAGGCGCGGGCAAAGTCCTGGTCGCGCTGTCCACCGGCCACCTCCGCCAGTTGCTGCGCCACCCGATCGCCCAGGTACAGACGCGCCAGCGGCTCCCAGTCCGGCAGGGGCTGCACCACCGCCAGATCAATGCCCAGGCGCCCCCCGGCACACAGCCCGATGGCCACAACGCCGGGGGCATAACCCATGCTGATCGACAACGCCAGCCCTTGCCAGCGATCAGCTACCGTGGGTGCCTGACCGGGCACAAACACCAGCGCCACCTGCTGCGGCGCCACGCCCAGGCACTGCGACAGCAAGCGCCGCAGCGCCTGCCGGGCCAGGGTGCGCACCTGTGCCTTTGTCTGTGGCTGTACGCCCGGCACGGCCAGCAACCACACCTCCGGGCGCTGCGCCACCAGGCCGGGCGGCTCACCTGGCTGGCGCAGCACGGCTGGCAACCGCATCAGGGCCGCCAGGACTGTGCGGGCGACCCGGCCCAGGCGGTATCGGCGGGCAGCGCCTCGCCTTTCATGACCAGCGTGAGCGGCCCCAGCAGCACACCATCGCCCAAGGTGGTGTCGTAGAGCACCGTACTGCGGATACCCACCGTGACCCGCGCACCGATGCGGATGCGGCCAATCTTCATCACCCGGTCTTCAAACAAATGCGTCTGCGGGCCCGACCAGGCGTTGAATTCGCTGTGGTCGCCCATCTCCACGCAGTCAAACTCAGTGATGTCGGTGGTGTCCAGGTACACATCGCGGCCAATCTTCACGCCCAGCAGGCGCAGCATGGCAGGCAGCATGGGCGTGCCGCGCAGGTACTCCAGAAAGTTGGGCACGGCCACCGACTCGTACATGCTGGTCAGCGCCTCGCTGATCCAGACAAAGGGCGTCCACATGGGCACGGCCCGGGGCTGGTAGCGCCCCACCATCAGCCACTTGAGCGCCACCACCAGCAAAAAGCAGCCCACGCCATACAGCAGCCCGCTGACACCCAGTGCCACCACCAGCGCCAGCCACTGGCCCGCTTCGGCCAAGGGCATGACAGCGCTGATGATGACGTAGCCAGCCCCAATCACCAGCGCCAGCGGCATGACGATGCGCAGCGCCTCCACCAGCGCGCGGCCCAGGCGCCGCCACACCGAGGGATGGAAAGTGAGCTCATCCGGAAAACCCGCCAACCGCTCGCGCGAGGGCAGATGGACGGCGGGCGAGCCCACCCAGGTCTGCCCCGACTGCATGTGCGCGCTGGGGGGCGCTTTCGATTGCACGCCAATGAGCACATCGGGCGGCAACGTGGTGCCATCGGGCACATAGGCACCGTTGCCGACAAAGCTGCGGTCGCCAATCACGGTGTAGTCAATCGACATCCAGCCGCCGTCGATTTCCTCATCGCCCAACATCACGGCATCGGCAATGAACGTCTCGTGGCCCAGCGTGAGCATGTCGGGAATCAAGCCCATGGCGGTAGAGATTTCGGCGTTGCGGCCAATTTTGGCGCCCAGCAGCCGATACCACAGGGGCGCATACACCGTGGCATACACCCCGTGCAGCACATGCAGGCTGGCCACCTGAATCTGGTTGGCCAGCCATTTGCGGCAATACAGGTTGCTGTGTACCGGCCAGCTGCCCGGCTGCAGGCGCGGCAGTGCCAGCCAGCGGATAGCAGCAGAAATGAGCGCCGTACCCACCACCAGCAAGGCACTGGCGGGCACGGCCAGCAGGGCGTACTCAAACACCGCCAGCACGTAGCCGTGCGCTTGCAGCGAGGGCTCCAGCACCTCCCCTTCCAGCGCGTCGATCAACGCAAAGGCCGGAAAAATCGGCAGAAAAAACAGCACCGACGTCAGCGCAGCACCCGCCGCAAAGAACAGCGACTCGCCGATGCGGCGCAGCCGCGTCACCGGGGGGCGTGGCGGGCGCGGTGCCACCGGCTGCTGGCGCACCCAGCGCGCGGGCGAACCGTCCCAGACCTCGCCCTCTGCAATGCGCCCGGCGCGGGCCAACGCGGCCAGCCCTTCGAGCCGACCCTGGGGCGCAATGGCGGTATCGCCCTCCATCACAGCGTAGGAGCCGACGTAGGCCTCAACACCAATGTCGATGGCGCCCACCACCAGTTCGCCGCGCTCGACGCGCACGTTTTCCAGGTTGACGTTGGCGCCCACGCTGGCGCCATCGCCAATGCGCAGCAAATGCGGCTGGCGGATAGTGACCGAGCCGATCACCACATCGGCGCCGATGTGCGCCCCCATGGCGCGCAGGTAGCTGTTGTAGAGCGAGGAGCCAGACAACAAATAGGCCGGGGCCACCTGGTGCAACCGGTCGGCCAGCCACCAGCGAAAGTACACCGCGCCCCACAGGGGGTAGCGCCCGGCGGCAATGCCGCGCAGCAGCACCCGGCTGCTGGCCACGGCCACCCCCAAGCTGAACAGGTGGCTGGCCAAAAACACCAGCACCGACGCCAGCACCGCGCGGGCAACGCTGTCGCCAGGCTCGCCGGTGTAGTAGTGGTAGGTAAAAAAGGGCGCCAACCAGTTCATGATCTGCAAGATGATCATGAACGGCAGGGTCAGTGCCTGCGCCACCCCGCACAGCCAGCGGCGCGTGCGGGGCACCAGGGTAAAAGGGGGCAGTGCCGCCCCGGTGTGGGCGGCACTGCCTGCCGCCATGGCCGCGCCAATGGCACCCAGGCGGCGCTGGCGGTACACATCGTTGACCGTCATGTGCGCAAAGCGCGCATCCTGGCGCAGCGCCGACACCAGCCGCGCTGCCAGCAGCGAATGGCCGCCCAGGTCGTCAAAAAAATCAGCGTTGCGCCGAATCGGCAGCCCCGGAAAAAAACGCTCCAGCGCAGCAAACAGCGCGGCTTCGGCATCGGTCTCGGGCGTGTCTGAATCGACTGCGTGGTCGGCCACCTCCATGGGCAAGGCACGCAGGGCTTTGCGGTCGATCTTGCCCGAGGTCAGGCGCGGGATGGTGTCCACCACCTCAAAGTGGCTGGGCACCATGTAGGGCGGCAAGGCGGCGCGCAAACTGGCGCGCAATGGCGCCACCTCCACCTGTGCGCCCGCACTGGCCACGATGTAGGCCACCAGTTGCTCTATCTCGCTCACCGGCTTGAGCACCACCGCCGCCGTACCAACGGCCTGTTGCTGGCTCAGCACGGCCTCGATCTCGCCCAGCTCGACGCGAAAGCCGCGCACCTTCACCTGGTCGTCCACACGGCCCAGGCATTGCACCTGGCCTTGCGCATCAATGCGCGCCAGGTCGCCGGTGCGGTACAGGCGGGCCTCGTGGGGCTGCTGCATCCAGGGGTTGGGCAGAAATTTCTCGGCGGTCAGCTCGGGGCGGCCCAGGTAGCCCTCGGCCACACCGGGGCCGATGATGCACAGCTCACCCGTCTCACCGGCGGGCAGCAACTGCAATTGGGCATCGACCACCAGCAGGCCGTAATTGGGCAATGGCTGGCCAATCGTGACCGGCTGCCCCGCGTGCAGCGGTGCCAGGCTGGCCGACACCGTGGCCTCGGTCGGCCCGTAGGTGTTGAAAACCTGGCGTGTGGGCGTGGCCCAGCGCTCGACCACGGCCTGCGGGCACATCTCGCCGCCCAGGTTGATGAGGCGCAGCCCCGGCACATCGCTGGCAAACAGCGCCAGCAGGGTCGGCACCGCATGCAGCACCGTCACGCCCTGCGCGGCCAGGGCACGCGGCAAGGCATCGGGGTCGGCGGTGATCTCTGCCGGGGCAATCCACAGGGTGGCTCCCACCAGGTAGCTAATCCAGACTTCCTCAAACGACATATCAAATGCCACCGAGAAGCCCTGGTACACCACGTCATCAGCGCGCACACCCAGCACGGCGTTTTCGCTGCGCAAAAAGTGGCAAATCGCCCCCTGGCTGATGGGCACGCCCTTGGGCTTGCCGGTGGAGCCGGAGGTGTAGATGACATACGCCGGGTCTTGCGGGCTCTGGCCGCTGCGGCGCAACAGCGCGCCAGTGACGGGTTGCCGCAAATCGCCCAGCCCCCACACCGGACAAGGCAATGCCACCAACTGCGCCTGCAAGCACTGGCCGGTGACGATGCCCACGGCCCGCGCGTCTTCCAGGCACACGGCCACGCGCTCGGCGGGCGCATCGGCGTCGAAGGGCAGCCAGGCGGCGCCCGTTTTGGCAATGGCCAGCTGGCTGACCAGCAAATCCACGCCCCGGGGCAGCCACAGGCCCACGATGTGCCCTGGCCGCACGCCGTGGCCGATCAGGTGGTGCGCCATGGCGTTGGCGCGGGCATCCAGGTCGCCGTAGCTGATGCGCTCGTGGGCGCAGATCAGCGCGGTGTGGTCTGGCTGGCGTGCAGCGGTGGCCTCAAAGATGTCTGCCAACACTTCATCGCGCAGCAAATCCGGGCGAAAAGGGCCCCTCAAAACCATGGAGCAACCTCATTTTTCTAAGCCTGTGGGCGCTGCACGGGTAGCCAGCGCGAAAAATCCCGCCATCGCCCCAAAACGATGGCGGGAACCAATATCTGATTGTCGCCAAGAAGCCGCTGGTTCGCGTGCGCCGTGCAAGCCGCCCACGCAAAAAGCCTGCCGACGCCAGGCCGACAGGCTTTTTTCGAGCAGCTTGCGGGGCCAGCGGCCCCGCCCCACTAACCGTCAGAGGCCAATGGCCCCGCCATCCTTGCGCGTAACCACCACGGTGGCCGAGCGCGGACGCTGGGTGGCCGACGGGTTGGCCTGGCTGGCAGGCCAGCGGCTGCTGGGGCTGGCCAGGCTGCCGTCTTCACCGGGATGCTGCACGTTGAAGAACAAGGTCTTGCCATCGGGAGTGACGGCAATGCCGGTGATCTCGCAGTCTTTGGGGCCTACCAAAAAGCGGCGCACCGTATCAGCCGACGCATTGGCACCCTTGCGGGTGGCCGTGCCGCCGGCGGCAGTGGCCACACCACCGTCGCCCACCTGGCCAGGCACAGCGGCCAGCATCATGCAGTTGGTGACGTCGGTGTAGGCGCCATCGTCGGTCTGAATCCACAGCAGGCCGCGCGGGTCGAAGTACAGGCCGTCGGGGCTGGAGAAATCGTTCACTGCCGTCAGGCCCGACAGGTTGACGTTGGCCGCCGCGTCCGCCTCGGCACCAAACAGGTAAATATCCCAGGCAAAGGCCGTGGCGGCCACGCTGCCTGCGTTTTCACGCCAGCGGATGATGTGGCCGTGGGGGTTGCCCTTGTTGGTTTTGGTGGTGCCGTCGGCGTTGGTGTAGTTGTCGCTGTAGTAGCGCGGGTTGGCCGCATCGGGCTTGAGCTGGCTGCCCGTGGGGCTGGCACCGGGGTCCACGCGGTTGCTGTTGTTGGTCAAGGTCATGTAGGCCTCGCCATTGAGCGGGTTCACCGCGCCCCATTCCGGGCGGTCCATCTTGGTGGCGCCCAGCTTGTCGGCAGCCAGGCGGGCGTGGGTCACTACATCACCCTGGTCAGCAAACGGGTAGGCCGCGTTGCTGGCATCGAGGCCGTTTTTGCCGTAGGTGAGTTCCAGCCACTGGCCCGTGCCGTCGGCGTTGAACTTGGCCACGTACAGCGTGCCTTCGTCCAGGTATTTGGCGCCAGCGGCCATGCCACCGTTGACATCCTTGGGGTCCCACACGGCTTTGGAGACAAACTTGTAGATGTACTCGTTGCGCGCATCGTCGCCCATGTACATGACGATAGGCTTGCCCGCCACGGCGGGTGCGGGCCAGGCGCCTTCGTGGTTGAAGCGGCCCAGGGCGCTGCGCTTGGCGGGCGTGGAGGTGGGGTTGAAGGGATCGATCTCGACCACCCAGCCAAAGGTGTTGGCGATGTTGCGGTAGTCGTCGGTGGCGGCAGCGCCCGTCACTGACGACGTCCAGCGCACAAACAGGTCGTCGGTGCCTGCGGTGTCCCACAGGTAGGGGCTCTTGCGGTTTTCAGGCAGGCCGTAGCGCTTGAGGGCCACCACCTCTTTGGCATCGCGCTGGGCATCGTCGCCAGCGGCGCGGCCCACCACGTTGAGCCAGTTTTCCTCGCAGGTGATGTACGTGCCCCAGGGCGTGTAGCCGTTGGCGCAGTTGTTGTTGGTGCCACGGGTTTTCAGGCCATCGGGCGAGAACTTGGTCTTGACCAGCGCATTGCCCTTGACCGGGCCGGTGAACACCATTTCAGTGGCCGAGGTCACGCGGCGGTTGAAGCGCGAGCCGCGCACCATCACCATGTCGTTGCCGGCGCTGCGCTTGACTTCGACCACGCTGATGCCGTGGGCGTAGATTTCTTTTTCCACTTCCGAGGGCACGCGGGTGGCGCCTTTGGTCATGCCGTTGGGGTGCAGGGCATAGGGCGCCACCACGTACTCGTGGTTGACGGCCAACAGGCCCCGGTCAGAGCGGTCGGCGTTGAATTTGCCGTCGTCCGAAAGGCCAAAGTAGTACATGCCATCGTGGCCATCGCCGATGCGGCGGTTGTAGGAATCGGCGGTTTCGCTGCCGTCGTCTTTCCACGACTCCTCGCCAAACTGCAACGGATCGCCCAGCGCGTGCAGGATGCTGACCTGGTAGCCCTCGGGCACGGTCACCAGATCGTTCTTGTTTTTGGCCACGGCCTTGAAGCCCAGCTGGAGCGGCGCGGGGGCATCGTCGCTGCCGCCACCGCAAGCGCTCAGGCTCAAGCCGCCCAACAGCGCAGCCGCCGTCACACTCATGCCCCCCTTGAGCGCCTGGCGGCGGCTCAGCTGCACGGCGATCAGCTCGTCCATGTGCAGGTTGGTGGAGGGGTTGACGATTTCGTTGTCGTCGTAGGTGCTGGGTGCTGTCATGAAGGCTCCGTAGGGAATGGATATAAACCCCTGGCATTCTTCAAGCCCACTGTGACAACAGCGTGAAATGCTCAATCCACCACGGTGAGCTTGGCCACGGCCAGCGCCAGCCATTTGGTACCGTGGCGCGCAAAGCTGACCTGGGCGCGCGCATCGTCGCCCGTGCCCTCGATGGCCAGCACCTTGCCTTCACCAAACTTGGTGTGGAACACGTTGGTGCCCGCACGCAGGCCGTGCGCGGGCGCGGCCTTCTGGGGCGGCACGGGCGGGCTGGCAAAGGTGTCAGATTTGAAGCCAAATCGGCCTCCAGCGCCCGCAGAATAAGCGCGATCAGCTCCTGAATCAGGAGCAAATTTGCCAAACCCCGGGTGCCGTGGCGTGATCCACTTGAGCGCGCCCTCGGGCAGCTCGTCAAAGAAACGGCTTTGGGTGTTGTAGCGCGTCTGGCCGTGCAGCATGCGCGTTTGCGAGTGGCTCAAATACAGCCGCTGGCGCGCGCGGGTGATGGCCACGTACATCAGGCGGCGCTCTTCTTCGATGCCGCCCCGGTCGCCCAGGGCGTTCTCGTGGGGGAACAGGCCGTCTTCCAGGCCGCCGATGAACACGGCGTCAAACTCCAGCCCCTTGCTGGCGTGTACGGTCATCAGCTGCACCGCGTCCTGCCCGGCCTGGGCCTGGTTGTCGCCCGCCTCCAGCGCGGCGTGGGTCAAAAACGCGGCCAGCGGCGAGAGGGTTTCGCCCGTGTCCACGTCCACCATGCCGGGCACGGCGGCGCTCGCCAGGGGCGCGTCCCGCAGCGGCGCATCCACATCCAGACCCTGGCTGGCGGGGCTTTGCGTGAGCGGCGCGCCGTGCTCGTCCAGCGGCAGGGCCACGGCATCGCGGCCAAAGCCCTCCAGGGTGACAAAGCTCTCGGCGGCGTTGACCAGCTCTTGCAGGTTCTCGATGCGGTCTTGGCCTTCTTTTTCGGTGCGGTAGTGCTCGATCAGGCCCGTGGCGTCCAGCATGCGCTCAATGATGCTGCGCAGGTTGTGCCCTTGGGTTTGCTCGCGCAGCACATCCACCAGGGCCACAAACGCGCCCAAATTGGCACCCGCCTTGCCGGGCACGGTGCTGACAGCGTCGTGCAGCGAGCAGCCCGCAGCGCGCGCCGCGTCTTGCAGCACCTCGATGCTGCGCGCGCCAATGCCGCGCGGCGGAAAGTTGACCACGCGGGCAAAGCTGGTGTCGTCGTGCGGGTTCTCCAGCAGGCGCAAATAGGCCAGCGCGTGCTTGATTTCAGCGCGCTCAAAAAAGCGCAGTCCGCCGTACACGCGGTAAGGAATGCTGGCATTGAACAGCGCCGATTCAATCACCCGGCTTTGCGCATTGCTGCGGTAGAGAACAGCGATTTCCTGGCGCGCCAAGCCGTCGTTTTTGACCAGCTGCTTGATTTCATCGACCATCCAGTGCGCCTCGGCGATGTCGCTGCTGGCCTCGAACACACGCACCGGCTCGCCGGGGCCCTGGTCGGTGCGCAGGCTCTTGCCCAGGCGCGCGCTGTTGTGGCTGATGAGGTGGTTGGCCGCATCCAGAATGTTGCTGTAGCTGCGGTAGTTGTGCTCCAGCTTGATCTGGCGCTGCACGCCAAACTCGCGCACAAAGTCAGCCATGTTGCCCACGCGCGCGCCGCGAAAGGCGTAGATGCTCTGGTCATCGTCGCCCACGGCAATCACGCTGCCGCGCGCCTCCAGATGGCCGTCCACCTCCTCACCCGCCAGCTGCTTGAGCCAGGCGTATTGCAGCTTGTTGGTGTCCTGGAACTCATCGACCAGGATGTGGGCAAAGCGGCGCTGGTAGTGGGCACGCAGGGGGTCGTTATCGCGCAGCAGCTCGAAGCTGCGCAGCATCAGCTCGCCAAAATCGACCACGCCCTCGCGCTGGCATTGCTCCTCGTAGAGCTGGTACAGCTCGACTTTCTTGCGCGCATCAGGGTCGGTAGCCACCACATCGCGCGGGCGCTGGCCTTCTTCCTTGCAGCCCGCGATGAAGTATTGCAACTGCTTGGGCGGAAAACGCTCGTCGTCCACGTTGAACTGCTTGCACAGCCGCTTGATGGCCGAGAGCTGGTCTTGCGTGTCCAGAATCTGGAACGACTGCGGCAGGCCCGCCGCCTGGTGGTGCGCGCGCAGCAGGCGGTTGCACAGGCCGTGGAAGGTGCCGATCCACATGCCGCGCACGCTGAAGGGCAGCATGGCCGAGAGGCGCGCCACCATCTCTTTGGCCGCCTTGTTGGTGAACGTGACGGCCAGAATGCCGCCGGGCGTGGCCAGGCCGTTTTGCAGCAGCCAGGCGATGCGCGTGGTGAGCACGCGCGTCTTGCCCGAACCGGCACCGGCCAGGATGAGCGCATGGCCCGCTGGCAGCGTGACGGCAGCGAGCTGCTCGGGGTTGAGGTGGGCCAGCAGGGGCGATGCGGCAAGCGCAGCCGCAGGGGCCGCCGATGGCGCCGGGGCGCCAGAAAACAGGTCTTGAGGGAGCATGCAGGCATTGTAGAAAGTGCGCCCGCATCGGGGCGCGTGCGCTGGCGGGCGCAGGCCCTCAACGCAGCCTGAGCCGCACAAAAATATAGTCAAAATGGCTTCAAAGGCAATATCGACGGGCGCTAGCAGCTATCAAAAAATGAGTTATCAAAACACCTCCTACCAGCGCTGGCATGCCAGACTCCCGGGCTGCTGGGGCCGGGGGCGTGGGTAGAATCAGCCACCGGGCCCAAGTTTCTTGCAGCCCGGTTTTTTGTGCCTGCGCGATGCAGGCCAAACCGGCCTCCAGACCAAGCGCCCCATCGCCACAGAAATCGTTCTGTGGCGCGCCTTCTCAAAGGAGCTTGGAATCTCATGGAAATCTTCGACTACGACAACATCCTCTTGCTGCCACGCAAATGCCGCGTCGAAAGCCGCGCCGAATGCGATGCCAGTGTGGTGCTGGGCGCGCGCAGCTTTCGCCTGCCGGTGGTGCCCGCGAACATGAAGACGGTGGTGGACGAAAAAATCTGCACCTGGCTGGCGCACAACGGCTACTTCTACGTCATGCACCGCTTTGACTTTGACAACGTGCAGTTTGTGCGGGACATGCAGGCACGCGGCCTGTTCGCCTCCATCTCGCTGGGCGTGAAACAGCCCGACTACGACACTGTGGACCAGCTCGCCGCAGCGGGCCTGGTGCCCGAATACGTCACCATCGACATCGCCCACGGCCACGCCGACAGCGTCAAGGCCATGATCGGCTACCTCAAGAAAAAGCTGCCCGCCAGCTTTGTGATTGCGGGCAACGTGGCCACCCCCGAGGCCGTGATCGACCTGGAAAACTGGGGCGCCGACGCCACCAAGATCGGCATCGGCCCAGGCAAGGTGTGCATCACCAAGCTCAAGACCGGCTTTGGCACGGGCGGCTGGCAGCTGTCGGCGCTGAAGTGGTGCGCGCGCGTGGCCACCAAGCCCATCATTGCCGACGGCGGCATCCGCCACCACGGCGACATCGCCAAGAGCATCCGTTTTGGCGCCACCATGGTGATGATCGGCTCGCTGCTGGCTGGCCACGAAGAATCGCCCGGCCAGACGGTGGAGGTCGATGGCAAGCTCTACAAAGAGTATTACGGCTCGGCCTCTGACTTCAACAAGGGCGAGTACCGCCATGTCGAGGGCAAGCGTATTCTGGAGCCGGTCAAGGGCACCCTGGCCGAAACGCTGGTAGAGATGGAGCAGGACGTGCAAAGCTCCATCAGCTACGCGGGCGGCAAAAAGCTCATGGACATCCGCAAGGTGAACTACGTCATCCTGGGCGGCGAAAACGCCAGCGCCGACCTGATGGCCTGATGGCCCCATCGCTGCCCGCCACCACCCTGCATCCTTGCACCTCGCCCGAAAGCTCTCGCGCATGACCACCACCGATACCGACACCGTTGCCACTGAAACTGCGTTCCAGCCGCTGCACATTGCGGTGTTGGGCACCGGCATGATGGGCCTGCCCATGGCACATCGGCTGTGCGCAGCAGGCCACCACGTGCATGTCTGGAACCGCACCCGCGCCAAGGCAGAGCCGCTGGCGGCAGCGGGCGCCACGGTACATGACCACGCGGCCGACGCGGTGCGCCACGCCGACATCGCCATCAGCCTGCTCGAAAGCGGCCCGGTGGTGGAGCAGGTGCTGTTCAGCCAGGGCGCGGCGCAGGCCCTGCGGGCGGGCAACCTGTTCATCGACATGGCCTCGATCCAGCCCCGCGAAACCCGCGCACATGCCGAGCAGCTGCAAGCGCAGGGCGTGGCCTGCCTGGACGCGCCGGTCTCGGGTGGCACCGTGGGCGCCGAGGCAGGCACGTTGGCCATCATGGTGGGTGGCCACGCCACAGACTACGAGCGCGCCCTTCCCGTCTTTGCCGCACTGGGCCGCGCTACGCACGTGGGGCCGCATGGAGCGGGTCAGCTGGCCAAGCTGGCGAACCAGATGATTGTCGGCATCACCATCGGCGCTGTGGCCGAGGCCCTGCTGCTGGCTGCCAAAGGCGGTGCCGACATGGCCAAGGTGCGCGAGGCCATCAGCGGCGGTTTTGCCGACAGCCGCATCCTGCAAGTACACGGCCAGCGCATGCTGGAGCGCGACTTTGCCCCGCGCGGACGCGTGGGTGTGCAGCTCAAAGATATGCGCAACGCTTTGGCCACCGCCCAGGAGCTGGGTTTTGACGCCCCGGTGACTGCATTGCTCGAAAGCCTGTACGCCCAGGCCGCCGCGCATGGCCTGGCCGATCTGGACCAGAGTGGCCTGTTCGTCGAGCTGGCGGGGCGCAATGGAATGCAGTGATTTTTGAAAAATTTTTAGCACTCATTGGAATCTGGCAAAAAAATTGGTGCATAATTTGAGTCTCTGTTGCAACACAGAAACTTTTTCAAAGTGGGGTTCTTAGCTCAGTTGGTAGAGCAGCGGACTCTTAATCCGTAGGTCGAGTGTTCGAGTCACTCAGGACCCACCACCCACATCAAGAAAAGCCTGCTATCACATAGATAGCAGGCTTCTTTGTTTATTCCCACCGTGGGAATATCAAGTCCCGCAGAGCATCCGGCGCGGACAGCCTGAAAGTTCCCGGCATCGCTCCGCCGCGTGCGGTCAAGCCTATGGCGCATCATGCCGTGCGCACGAGCAACGTCACCGATCGGAATCGACCTATTCCGGTCATCAGCTAAGAACGGTTGAGGAACTGCATTGCAGCGCTTCCAGTCCTTCGGTCGGGGCGGCCGAACTCACCCTGTCGACAGCCTTCCGGTCATAGCCCTGCCCATTCCAGAGCCAGAAGAAGGGGTTCTTCAAAGGGCGTAGCAGTCATTCGAAACGACTGGGTGCGACTTCATGGAACCAAGCCGCGGTTAGCCAGCCGCCTCAGCGATCTATTGAGCCACGCTTTCGACCCGTGGTTCCTTGTGCACTGGCGAATTTGTAATCCGGAGTGGCCATTCAAGCACAAGCTCTCAAACCTCGTGGGTGCTTAGATCTCCCATCTGGCAAGATGCATACCCATCACCGCATGACAGCACGGAAATAGACACGGCTATGATTTTCCCTCCGCCCGACACCACCGCATCAGCCTTGGCGCTGTTTGCCGGGGCCTCGACAACGCCCGCTGAGCGACGCTCAGCGTTGACTGCACTGATTACAGCCAAGGTATTACCCAAGCAGGCTGACGATCCGGCAGTGTTAGCTGGTCGCGCCCATCTTTTGGCGCAGATTCATGACGCCGCTGAGCCGGGCCACCGTCTGTTGGCCATTGCCGAGAGCATTCGACTGGGCCAAGTTGTGAAACGCTGGGCCAAAGAGATCGCCGAGTGGCTACGTCCCGCGTTTGTTGCGGAATTGCCTGAAATGCAGTTGCTGACAGAGGCCGACGATCGCCTTAACTTAGCACGAGCCTGTGCGCAGATGTCTGCGCCCTGGCTACCAACCTATCTGGCCGACTCTATCGCCAACGAAGAAACGGGAGAAAAAGCGCGCGCAGAGATGATCGCGGCGCTACTGGACCGATCGACCAATCTCGGCGAGGCGCTGCGCACCCTAGTTACTGCATTCGAGGCACTTCGGCCCAGCACAGAGGCCCCCGGCGACACGGTAGCACGGCGTCTGACACGAACACTGTCCGCCCTGCGCGATGCCCTGCTGGAGAGCGAACTGGAGGCAAGCGAAAACCCGGGCAAGGCACTTTACGAGCTGCTTGCAATACCGCTTTCGACTGTCGGCAGACCGCAGGAAGACAAGGTGCAGCTGGATCTGTCGCGCGAGGCCCTGCTGACTGTCCATGACATAGTTCGCACGCGGATCTCTGTGGTGGCCGATCCGCAGATGTACCGCGTGGTGGACTACTGTCGCAAGCTCTGTGGCGGGCGTTCTTGGCCCGACGAGTTGAGGAAGCCACTGGAACGCCTGATCACCGACGTGACCGAGGCCCTGGTGCTACTCGGTCGTCAAGGTCAACATGACCAAGCGCTGCTGGCGCAGTTGGACGTGTTGTGCAATCACCCCGAGCGCGCCCGCTCTGTGGCGCGAGATCTGGCGGCGCGACATCCGGAGGTACATGAGGACGTGCGTTACTGGTTGGAGCACGGTCGCATGCGCGTCACTAGACAATCTAGCGAATCGGCTATCGAGGCAGCAGCTAGCAACGCTGACGAGAGCATCGGCCTGGCCTTGCAGGCTGCCCGCCAAGCCCGTTTGCTGGGCGATAGCCTGCGCGAGCCACTGGCCTCGAATCTCGAAATCTACGAACCCGGCCTAGCACCCGCCGCGCAAGAGCTATTGAGCCGTGTGCAGGTGCTGGCCGTACAGGTGGAGCAGGCCGCGAGCCTGCGTGGTCTAGGCCTGTACGGCACGCCGGGTGAGCTGGTGGAGATGTCGACCAAGTTCTTCACCGTGGTGGGCGAATCGCCCCGTCAGCGAATGATCGTCAAGCAACCCGCAGTCGTACGCAAGCGGCCAGATGGGAGCGTGGGCGATGTGGTGACCAAGGGGCTCGTCGAGTAACGACGGGCGTTGGATCGAATTCAATCAACGGATCAATCGTCGAGGAGGAACAATTGGACAAGAAGACCGCAGCCATACTGCTTGCCAGCCTGATGGAACGGATCGAATGCGATCAGACCATCGGCACTGTTTCATCGATGGAGCGCCAGGCGCTGCAAGTCGCGCTTAAGGCGCTTGATGTCGAACTAGAACCCGCTGCGACATCGCACCCCACTCTGAAGCCGGCAAATCCGACCTTGGTACGGAGCGGCGCAACGAATGGTGCTGTGCCGCCACCGGATGCCGGTGTTCCAATCCTCGTCGCCGAAACACCTGCGGCACCGAGCGCAGCCGTTTTGTTGCCGAAAGTGTCCCTCGTTCTCAAGTCCGTCGAGCGCGAAGAAGTCACTGACCCGAATGTGTTGATGTGCCTGGACTTCGGCACAGCGATGTCGAAGGCCTTCGCCACCGTGTTTCCAAACCAGTATTTGTATCTAGAACTCGGCACAGAGGCGGGTAAGCAAGGCTACACCTTGCCCTCGTCCGTCTTCATCGGTGACGACGGGAGGGCCTATTTCGGCTTCGAGGCCATCGAGATGAGCCAGGATCTGGTCGAGTCAGGCCGGGAACGGTTGGACTCGATCAAAGGCTGGCTGAGCCTGCGGCGCGAAGGCAATCTGGATGGCGAGTCCTGTGTGCTGCAAAAGGCCATGAACCCCACCAACTACAAGCTGACCCAGGGAGACATGATCCGCATCTACCTCGCCTACCTGACCGACATGGCGGAGAAGTCGCTGGCATCTCAGGGCATCGAGGAACCGCGACATGTGAAGCGCCGCTTCGCGCGCCCCTGCTGGCCGGACGCGGCCCAAGCGCAATGGGCCGACAAGCTGATGCGCACAATGATGGCGGAGGCGCAAATCCTGGCCGACACATTTAGCGACCGTTGGTCTAGTGGCATCGACGTTGCCGAACTGAAGAGTGCCATCGACCAGATCAAGTCCCTGGGCAAACGGCCGGACTACCTAATCGACGAGGGCGTACCCGAACCCGTAGCCGTCGCAGCCGGCGCCATTGCGGACAGCGAGAATCTGCGCGATGCCTTCATGGTGGTAGATGTGGGGGCTGGCACGACTGACTTCGGGCTCTTCATCTCGACGCGCAAACATGATGATGAACTGCGCGTTTTCCAGGTTCCAGCCTCCATCCAGGGTCTGATGCAGGCTGGGGACAAAGTGGATGGCCTGCTGCGCGGATTCATCGCAGGCCGGGAGGCCATCGACCCGAGCGACACATCGGGCAGGCTCATCCTAGCGGATTTGACGCGCAAAATTCGGCGGCTCAAGGAGGCCTTATTCAAGTCAGACCAGTTGGAGTACGCGTTGGCAGACGGCACCGTGGGCAAAATCCAACTGAACGAATTCCTGGCCGACGAGAAGGTGATGCGCTTTGGCCAGGCCGTGGAGACGGGATTCAAGAAGGCCCTTGAAGCCGTGGACGAGACTTGGTTGCGCTGGCTGGCCATGGACGGCGTGCGCCTGCATGTGGTACTGACGGGCGGCAGCTCGCCATTGCCAATGATGCAGGCACTTGGCAATGGTCCAATCGACGTGAAGGGCCACCGCATCCTTCGCAAAGCAGTGGATCCCACGCCCGCGTGGATGAAGGGCATGCCCGACGAGCTGTTGAATGTTTACCCGCAGCTTGCTGTTGCCATCGGGGGGGCCGCAGAGGCCATGCCTGAAACCCTGACAGCCCCGCCTATCTTCGGTGGCGGCGGGCACCGATCTGCCTATGTCGCGGGCCATCTGCATATTTCAGGAAGTTGAGCGATTAGCGCTCAGGATCTATAGCGCCAGTTTACTACTATGCAATAGGCCGGTCGTTAGATCCCGGGCTCTGGCGCTATCGATCGAATGACAGGTTGCTGAACATTCGAACCACTGCCCTGTCGAATGACTGGCGATGACCGAAGTGGCCACTCGGGCCGTCGGCGACGAATGACTCAGATCAGCCTGAAGGAGTCCCACGGGCGGCATCCGCGTAGGACAGCTCACGGCCGTTAGGAGCCGAATACGGGGGAACACAAACACGCTGTCAGGTAGTCATATCGTCGGACTGGGTGTTCAGAACAACCGAACTGTGCAGGTGCAGCACCACTTTACCCCCACCGTTAAGCACCCGAATCAACAGGCTCAAACTTGAGCCCGTTGAATCGATGGTTGAAAACTCAGCCGGGGCCAGCATGGCTCAGTTGTGAGCAGTGCTGACCCCGCTCCAGCTCACTCTCCCGTGGCAAACCGCCCCACGTCCATCGCGTCCCGCCGCTTGATCGGCAAATAGACACCGTCCTGCGCCTGCTCAATCCGCTTGGTGCGCATGCGCACGCTCTGGGCCAGCTGCATGGGCTGGATGCGCCGGCCGGGGTTCTTCTCGTTGAACTTGGCGATGTCCGCCCGGGCGTCCGCCTTGCCCTCCTCGTCCCCGGCCATGGCCGCCATGGCGAACTGTTCCACCAGAGAGCTGCGCCGCGCCTGTATCGCCCGGTCGTGCGCGACGATGGCGCTCTTGCCCTCGAAGGAGTTGCGCACGCTCGATGGCGAGAACCCAGCGGCTTGGCCCAGCAACTCGGCCGCATCCACCTCGTCCTGCACCACGATGCCCGACTTATCGCGCACCCCCTCAGTGCCATAGCGCAAAGCCTTGAGCGGGCTGCGCAGCGCGGTGGGCATCATGGTTTCCAGGCCGCGCACATACCGGCCCTCGCCCATTTCCTCCACGCCCTTGAACAAATTCACGACGATACCGGCCACCGGTCCGAGCGCCGCCGCCATGGCCGACTCACCCAGGCGCTGACCCTCCAGCCCTTCCTGGATGTCGGGCAGGATCAGCTTGTCCAGCCCCACCCGCCCGGAAATGTCCCACGGCGTCAGGCGCGACAGGCCATGCGACAAGACCTCGGCAGGCTTTTGCCCAAAGGTGTCGGCCAGCATGTTCTGCAAGGCCACCTGGGCATCCCACGGTTCGTCATCATCGCCGCCCAGCATCGAGGCCGCCGCCAGCAGCGTGGTCACCATGGGCAGGCCCAGAGCACCAGCGGCCATGCCGTGCATGGTCAGCAGCCCGCCCAGCGCCTTGCGTGCCTGGGCGCGCTCCTGGGGGGTGGCGCCCTTGAGCGACTGCTGGGCGTTGCGCACCAGGGTGTAGACCATGTTCTGGCCATACTGTTTGAACAGCAGCAGCACCCGGGCGGCATTGCCCTGCATGACACGCGGTCGGTTGTTGGAGCTGTAGTCGAAGTGGCCGTCGTAGGTCGCCTGCACCGCCTGGGTGTAGGCCGCCTTGTTGTCGGCCCCGGTTTCACGCGCCAGTCGGTAGGCCGCCACGAATGTGACCTGGCGGTTGAACTTCTCGGCGTGGTGGAACATGAAGCTGGCGGCACGCATCACCGGGCGCAACTTGTACGAGACGTTCTGATCCTCGCCCTGTGCGATACCAGCCAGGTCGTGGGCCATCGTGACATCAATGACGCCTGAGCGCACCGCCTCGTCATAGGCAGCTTTCTCATCAGCACTCAGGGAGCTGGTGATGTCGTTCTTGCCGCGCGCTGCCTCGTGGCTGGCCTTGAGCAGCGCCGCACTGGACTTTCCAAAACCCCAGCGGGCACCCATGATGGGATAGGCCACCAGCACCGTCTGCGTCAGGTTGACCATGGCTGAGGCAGGCGAGAGGCCCAAGTGGAACATGAAGCCCAGGCTGGTCAGCGCTGTCGATAGAGAACTGCTCTTGGGGTTCATGGCCGATTCGTGGCGCTTGACCATCTCGCTCACCACATCCTGCGCCCTGGGTTGGTCAAAGCCGGGAGAGTTCGCGCTTTCGTCCACACGGCGCTGCATCTGGGAGAGCTCATCCTGTAGGCGGTCGCTGTAGCGCAGCTTGGCCAGGTAGCTGGCGCCATGGAAGACGTTTTGCGCAAAGGCTCGGCGTGCGTCCTGGCTGAAGCCTGCCGTGCCCTTGCGGTGGATGCCATGCTTGGCCCAGGACAGATCCGGTAGCGACGACAGGTAAAGCTGGCCCAGCGCGTCTTCAAGCTCGGCGCGCTGCTTGGCATCCATGCCCTGCTTGTCCAGCACCCCGTAAAGCTGCTCCATGAAGCCACGCCCCACGGTGTCGCGCTCGGCCACGAACTCCTTGGCCTTGAGCACCTTGCCCACAGTGAAACCTTTGTCCGTCGGGAAGGCAGCCAGCAACTGGCGGCGCGTGGTGTCGGCCTCGGCCATGGTCTCAGCCCGGCTCACGTTCGCCACCTTGCCGTCGGCGCCCTTGACCACCACCACGTACTGGCCGAAGCGGGCCAGTGGGAAGTAAACGCCCTTGATGTGGCCGAAGAACTCTTCATCCATGCGCTTGAGCAGAGCCGCGCGGCGCTCGCTGCTCATCTCGGCGCGCTCGATGCGCTCCTTGATGGCCGATCGCACATCACGCATGTGCTGGCGGTAGGTGTCGCGCGCCCGGGCGTACACCTCCTTCGCTGCGGGCGAGAGCGCCTGGTGCTTGGCGCGCAGCCGCGTCCAATCGGCCTTGTTGTCGCCGTCCACGAAGTCCTTGGACGGGTCGATCTGTGCCAGGGTGGAGTCATGCATCAGTTCGGCCAGAGCGTGCTCGTCGGGCAGCTTCGCCCAATCGGTGGCGAGCTGGTCGGCACCGGCCCCCGCCTCGTTCTTGTCCGCGTCCATGCGCGCCATCAGATCGCTGTAGCGGCGCAGTTCTGGCAGCATGTCGCCGTACACGTCCACCAACTGGCGACGGCCCAGGAACTGTAGGCCCAGGTGGCGAAGATCGGCCGCTTTGAAGGCTGCTTGCTTCTTCAGATCAGTGATGGTGGTGGACTTGATGGCGTCTCCCACACGATCCGCTGGCGCGGCGCGGCTGAACAGGGGGCCTGTATCCAGTGTCAGCAGCCGGTTCAGTTCGCGCGCCACATCAGCCGTTGCAGCCTTGCCTTGCTGCACCGCATTTGATACAGTGGACGCGTCTCCTGAAGTTGTTGCGCTGCTTCGTTCGGATGCTTTTGCATCAACAGCAGATACGCTCGGCTTCAGGAGATTTTCTTTAAGTGCAACGCTGTGCAGGTACATCCGTTGGGTGTTCTGGTCACGATGCACCAGCACAGTGACGATATTGTCCCGCCCAGAAATACGGACTGGGGCAGATATATAGAAGCTCTCTTTTCGGCCATGAGACGCTTGATGCACCAGCGTCCCGCGCTCGATCACATTCTTGACCGCGGCAAAGGCGATCTTCTTGGCAGCATTGGCGCCACCGTGAGCCATCGAATCACGCGCCGACTGCTCGTTCAGTGCCACCTCACCAATCTCCTGGCTGATCGAATTCCCGCCTTGCTGCTTAAACAGGTCAGCGGCCCAGCGCGCCACATCAGCATATCCTCCAGCAGGAGCATCCTCCATGCGCAACACGGCGACAGGCTCACCCTGTAACACCTGGGCTTTTTCGGCATCACTGCGTACAACCGCCCCATCCAGCTCCCCCGCGTGCTCCGGGTTCTCCCGCTGCGCAATGCCAAACGCCAAGTTCACCAAATCTTGGCTCTTAAACGAATCGGGCTTGCGCGTGATCTTGTCCCACACCTGGCGCAGTGCAGCGCGCACCTGGCCCAGCCAGCGCTCCACCGTGCCCTGCGGCGCCACGGCGTTGGGCCTCACGCCCATCTCCAGCGCTACCTGCACCGCGTAGGGGAACAGCTCTTGGGTGGACAGCTCAGGGCCCGACGCCCGAACGCGGCGCGCAGCCTCGTCGTACACGATGCGCTCCATGCTGCCCAACTTGGCCTTGGCCCAGCCGCCCAAGGCGCCGTGCAGCCGGTTCCAGCCGTCCTCGCCCAGCACTGCCGGGCCATGCTTGTGCATCAGCTCGTGGGCCACCACACCCAGCTCATCGCCCTGGAGGATGTTGTCGGCAATCAGGAACACGGTCTTGCTCTTGGGGTCGTAGAAGCCCTGGGCGCGGCCAGCGTCTCCCGACGCCTCCATGCCTGTGGGCCCAATCAGCGGCTCCCAGTCCTGCTTGATCTCTGCGGACGTGGCCACCACGATGCGCCCCAGCCGGTTGGGCAGCAGCCCCAGGCCGTTGACCAGCTCGCGCACCGCAGCGCGCACCGACTCCTTGGTGGCCTGCTTGGGCGGACTGCCCAGCGCCAGGATGGCGCGGGCGAGGTCGGGGGACATGGGCTCGTCGGCGCGGGCATAGTTGGCAGCATCGTCCTTCAGCGCTACACTGGCGCTGCCGCTTTGGCCCCAGGGAGAAGGGGAACTGCTTTTATCGGCAGTTGGCGCGCTGGTCCCGGCGCGCTCCCAGAGCGGTTCATTTAGAGAATTCTCACCCCGAGCGATGGGGGCATCCTGACCGGACACATCATCAGGATTGCCAGCATACGGGGGCTGCTGTCCGGTGGCAGCCGAGCGGGGTTCGCTCCCGCTCCAGAGAATTTTTGCCCCCTTGCTCTCCTGCTTCTCCAAATAATTACGGCTGGCCGGAAATGCCGTATTCACCCGATAGAAGTCGCCTTCTTGTGCAGCTTCCAGTTGGACGAACATGACATCGCGTCGCCCGGTAGAAACTGCTACCAGCAATTGCCCACCCTTGGATGCCTGTAACACCTCGTTGAAGCCGTTGGCAATGTGGGCCACAAAACCCTGAACTGACGCAAACCCCGCATTGCGAATTTGGTTACCGTGGTTGGCCTCAATGTGCGCCAGTCCCCACCCCGTTCCATCGGCATTCTGCACACCCTGCTGCAACCGGATTACCCCCGCCTGGCGCCGCATGGCCTTGCCCATCTCGGGCGTGATCTCGCCGTAGTCCAGGCCGCCATCGGGGGCAGGCACGAAGTCCTGCGGCCCCGGGACTGCACGGCTGAACATCGCCCCCGCCCCCTGCGCATCTGCTCCTGAATCAGTAGCTGCCTGCGCAGGCGTGGCGCGCGCTGCACCCTCAGCCATGCGCGCACTGGGGAACTCGGCAACCTGGGTCAGCACATCCCGAATCGGGGCTTTCAAACGGATGACCTTCACCGGCTCGCCCGCAGCACGCTTGGCCAGCCATTGGTGGTGCCCATCCACAACATGGCCATCTGAGGACGCCAGAATCGAGCGCTCTGAGCCCTGGAACTCGCGCGCCTTCTTGACCTTGCCCGGCGCAAACTCAGCTTGCGTGGGCTTCAAATCGTTGGCAGGAACCTCGCCCGCAGCACTGTCGATGCCGCGTGCCTTCAGGAAGTTGACCAGGGCGCCTCGGTGTTCGGCCTTGATCTGCGGCATCTGTGCGCGGGCAATGCCCAGCGTCCCGGTCTCCGGCGCAAAGGCGCTCCACTCCTGGTCTATTGGGCCGGAAGACAGGTCTGCACCGTCTTGCGCCGCGCCAGTTTGCTGTGCATCTACAGCGTCCACCTCGGCCACGATCTGGGCCAGCCGTTTTCCCTTGGGCTCCAGTCCCAGCGCGAGTGCCACGCGCCCCGCCTGGATGGCGTTTTGGCGCCAGGTAGGGTGGCGCGCTACTGCGGCGGCTGTGGCTTGCGCGGGCGCTTCTGACTGTTGCGGCGCAGCTTGCTGGGCTTGATCGGCTTGAGGGC